>JAEYVW010000279.1 GCA_023429365.1 Bacteroidota bacterium | reverse complement strand
AATCATCAGGTTCCAGCTTAATACCCATACTCGCCGCAAATTCATTGGCGCCTTTACCACTCAGGAATACATGGTCGCTATGTTGCATAACGGCCAGTGCGAGTTCAACAGGATTTTTCACATTGTGCACGCCTGCCACCGCACCAGCTTTTAGTCCGGCGCCTTCCATCACAGCAGCATCCATTTCCTGTATACCCTTTTTTGTAAATACGGAGCCGCGACCAGCATTAAAAAGGATATTATCCTCCAGTTGCACCACCGCCTGCTTTACCGCGTCGATGGCTGTGCCTCCTTTTTCCAACACGGTATATCCTGCCTGCAGGGCTTCTTCCAGGCCGCTTAAATAAGACTGCTCCAGCTCAGGCGTCATGTCCTGTCTCAATATTGTACCCGCACCACCATGCAGGGCCAGCGTGATCGTTGCCATAATTAGAAAGCGAAGTTACAAATTGGCTCAGGTACTGGCCTTTCCTTTCCCTGCCATGTAGTACACCGGGATACCGAGTAATACAATGACAAGACCCAGCACTGATGTGGTCCATTTCGCATAAAGCAGGCCAAATGCCATGGTACCTGCCAGTAACATGTAAATAACAGGGATATAAGGATACCCCCACGCTTTATAAGGTCTTTCCGCGTCAGGGCGTGACTTGCGCAGCCGGAAAATACCCCAGATGGTGAGGATATAGAATACAAGTGTAATGAACACTACGTAATCAAGCAGTAGTCCATACTTGCCACTCAGGCATAAAATAGAAGCCCATATACATTGCGCCCAAAGCGCCCAGCCTGGTACATTATTCTTATTGAGAGTACCCGCTTTCGCGAGGAATAACTTATCCTTGGCCATCGTGTAATACACGCGGGCTCCGGTCAGGATCAGGCCATTATTACAGCCAAATGTCGAGATCATGATCATGACGGCAATTACGATGGTACCCGCATCACCAAAAATATGGTAGGAAGCTGCTGTAGCAACCCGATCCTGCCGTGGGAATGCGATCGTAGGCTCAATGGATTCAAGTGCGTAAGGCGCGGCACCTTCCGTTATGGGTGGAGTAAGTGGCAGCACAGCAACATACATCAAATTTGTAAGTACGTATACCACGGTTACGATCAACGTTCCTAAAAAAAGGCTGAGCCCCACATTGCGTTTAGGATTGCGGATTTCGCCTGCAATAAAGGTCACGTTTTCCCAGGCCACACTACTGAATATTGAACCCACCATAGCCGAAGAGATCAACCCGATCGCCACCAACAGTGTGGCAGGCGTTTCAAACAAAGACCAGCCGATCTGGCTACCACCTTCATCCAGCACCGGGCGTGTAAACTTCAGTTCCAGGCCTGTTGCCCAGTTGGATTCCCAAACCGATGCCTTGGCGGCAAGCAATAAACCGAAAATAATAAGGCCGAATAAGGACAACAATTTGGCAAGGGTAAACACTCGCTGGATAAGTTTCCCGTCCTTAATACCTCTTGTATTGACCCAAGTGAGGAATATGATCAGCGCGATAGAAACTAGTTGCGCAGGATATAAGGTTAGCCAGTCGCCGAGTTTAAAAATCACATTCTCCGGCGTCATATTCAGGGCAGGAACAAAATAACCTGCAAACTTACTGAAGGCAACACCTACTGCCGCGATTGTACCGGTTTGTATTACCGTGAAAAAACTCCAGCCATATAAAAACCCGGTAAGCGGGTTGTAGGCTTCACGCAGGAATACATACTGGCCGCCGGCTTTGGGGAACATCGACGATAATTCCCCATAGCTGACCGCTGCAAATACGGTCATAATACCGGTGATCACCCATAATAATATCAGCCAGCTCCCGGTACCAACAAGACGGGTCATATCGGCACTTACAATAAAGATCCCCGAGCCTATCATTGAACCGGCAACGATCAGCGTAGCATCCTTTAATCCTAAGGTATTTTTAAGGGAGGTCTGCTCAGCAGTAGTGGTTGTCATCAAGCAATTTTTAGCAATCAAGATAAGTATTTCAAGTGATTTTATTTATCCCGTTGCCTTTTTTAGTTTAAAAGAAAAAACCCTCCCGGTGGTTGGGAGGGCTGTCCTATTAAAACTAATTATTTCTTTTGGGGTTTGTATTGTTCATTCAGCCCCCGGATCACTTCAGCTGTGATATTATAGATGGTATCCTTGTAATAAAACAACCCCTGCTCGTATGCTACGATATATGAATAGCCCTTGTCCCGGTTGAATTCAGTTAGGAAATCTTCGATCTTTTTCTTTACCCCGAGGTTTTTTCGCATGACAAAGTCCTGGTACTGGTGATCAAGTTCCTGCTTCAGGTTGCGGTATTTTTCTTCCATCTGGCGGAGCTCGTTCTGTGCTCTTTCATAATCGGCCTGAACCATGGTACCGCTTTTTTCTTTTTGTTGATACTCCATGATCTTGTTCTTGTAAGAATTTTCAAACTTGGCAAGACTGGCCGAAAACTCTTCATCTTTTTTGGATATTTCAGCTTTGATATCTCTCACCATGGAGTAATTGCTCTCTACCGAATCCATTTCGAAATAAGCGATACGAAATGGCTCCCGGGGGGCGATTGAGTCACTGGTTGTGACCTGGGTGTCCTTAGTTCTGGTGGATTTATTACTGAATTGCAAATACAATAAATACCCTGCAACAAGGGTCAGTACTACATTCCAAGCCAACAAACCATTTTTCATGTGTGCAAATTAATGATGAATAGCGGGCAAATATAATGATTCAGGTCATTTATGAAACAGTTAACAGCGAAAGTTCATGTGACATCAGTCGTGAGTCGTGCGTAGTGAAGTGTTTGCAGTAAAAAGAGTTTTTGAAAAGTATACTTGCTCGATTTACGGCTATTGCGATAAAAAAAGGAGCGGAAAAAATCCCGCTCCTCAGTATCATTTGCAAATTTTCACATTACCACATTTCCACATTTTCAAATTTTCAAATTATTTATTCTTCCTCATCAAAGGCCATTGCCTCGCGGGTGGTTTGCAGGAGTTCGTATTCTTCCTTGCTACCCACGATCATGTTCTCGAACTCGCGGAGACCAGATCCAGCCGGTATCGGGTGACCGGTGATCACGTTTTCTTTCAGGCCAAGCATATCATCGGTCTTACCGTGTATAGCGGCTGATGACAATACCTTGGTTGTTTCCTGGAACGAGGCCGCAGATATCCAGCTCTGTACACCCAGCGAAGCTTTGGTGATACCAAGCAGTGTAGGTGAAGAAGTTGCAGGCTGTGCATCGCGGTATTCAACGAGTTTCTTATCGTTGCGGCGCAATACCGAATTCTCTTCCCTTACTTCACGCAGGCTTACGATCTGTCCGGCACGCAGCTTGGTAGATTCACCCACATCGGTTACAACTTTTTTATCAAAGATGTAATCGTTCTCTTCAACAAACTCAAACTTATCAACAGAGTCATCTTCAAGGAACCTGGTATCACCCGGATCAACGATGCTTACTTTACGCATCATCTGGCGAACGATCACTTCAATATGCTTGTCGTTGATCTTTACACCCTGCAGTCGATAAACTTCCTGGATTTCGTTTACTACGTATTGTTGTACGGCAAACGGACCCTGGATCGAAAGGATATCCTGCGGTGAAGTTTGACCGTCACTCAAAGGAGAACCCGCTTTCACGAAGTCGCCATCCTGTGCCAGGATCTGCCTTGTCAGCGGCACCAGGTATTTCTTCTGCACGCCATCTTTTGCTTCGATAATGATCTCACGGTTACCACGCTTGATGGCTCCCATCGAAACCACACCATCGATCTCGGAAACCACAGCGGGATTGCTTGGGTTCCGGGCTTCGAACAATTCGGTTACACGTGGCAGACCACCGGTGATATCTCTCAGCTTACCGAGTACACGCGGGATCTTCACGATTACCTGCCCGGCTTTTACTTCATCGCCTTCATCAGGAATGATATGGCTACCCGTGGGCAGGTTATAAGATTTGCTTTCTTTTCCATCTACTACAATCGACGGGATCTTTGTTTTGTCACGGGTTTCAATAACCACTTTCTCACGGTGACCAGTTTGCTCATCAGATTCTTCACGATAAGTAACACCTTCGATCACATTCTCAAACTTCAGTGTACCGTTGACCTCAGCCACGATTACGTTGTTGAACGGATCCCATGTACAGATCACATCACCCTTGCTCACTTTCTGACCATCTTTCACATTAAGTGTAGCACCGTAAGGAATATTATTAGTGATCATGAGGCGATCGTTCTTGGTATCTATGATACGCACCTCACCGGTACGACCGATAACGATCTGAACCTTCTCACCTTCGTTATTCGTGGTCATTACAGAACGCAAGCCGTCAAACTGGATCGTACCATCAAACTTGGCAATAAGCGTTGAATCTACCGCAGCAGATCCGGCCACACCACCCACGTGGAAAGTACGCAGGGTAAGCTGTGTACCAGGCTCACCGATCGACTGTGCAGCGATGATACCAACCGCATCTCCTTTCTGTGCCAGTATACCGGAAGCCAGGTTCTTACCGTAACATTTCACGCAGCATCCACGTTTGCTTTCGCAGGTGAGTACTGAACGGATCTCAATCGTTTCAATGCCTGCTTCCTCGATCTTCCTTGCAATTGCCGGAGTGATCTCCTCACCTGCAGCGATGATCAGGTTGTCGTTTTGCAGGTCAAATACATCGTGAAGCGATATACGGCCGGCAATACGGTCAGACAATGGTTCGATGATGTCTTCATTATCCTTTAATGCGGAAGTGGCAATACCACGTAATGTTCCGCAATCTTCTTCTGTGATTACAACGTCCTGGGCTACGTCTACCAGACGACGGGTTAGGTAACCGGCATCGGCTGTTTTAAGGGCCGTATCCGCCAGACCTTTCCGCGCACCGTGCGTAGAGATAAAATAATCCAATACGTTCAGACCGCTCTTGAAGTTGGACAGGATCGGGTTTTCTATGATCTCGGAACCGGTAGAACCAGATTTCCTTGGTTTTGCCATCAATCCCCTGATACCGGCGAGCTGCTTGATCTGCTGCTTGGAACCCCGGGCGCCTGAATCCAGCATCATATACACGGAATTGAATCCCTGCTTGTCGCTGCTCAGTTCACGTATCAAGGTTTCGGTGATCCGCGTATCCACACGGCTCCAGATATCTACAGTCTGGTTATATCGCTCGTTGTTTGTAATAAGACCCATGTTGTAGTTGTCCCATACCTCGTCAACTTCATTCTTCGCATTCTCCAGCAATTCTTCCTTGATATCAGGTATGATCAGGTCATTAATACTGAATGACAGTCCACCCTGGAAGGCAGTACGGAAACCGAGCTGCTTGATATCGTCGAGGAACTTAGCTGTTTTTGGCACATTGGTGATCTCGATGATCTCACCGATGATGTCACGGAGATTTTTCTTGGTCAGCAGGGCATTTACAAAACCGGCTTCAGCAGGAACGTACTGGTTAAAGATCACGCGTCCTACGGTAGTCTCGATCAGTTTGTGTTCCAGCAAACCATCTGCGTTGCGGATATTGGCTTTCACTTTGATCCAGGCATGTAGGTTGATCGCACCTTCATTATAGGCAATGATCACTTCTTCTGTAGAATAAAATGCCTTGCCTTCACCTTTTACTTTTTCAGTAGCGGTGGACTTTATTCCTTTAGAAAGATAGTACAGACCCAGTACCATGTCTTGCGATGGCAGCGTGATCGGCGTACCATTCTGCGGGTTCAGGATATTATGTGAGGCCAGCATCAGCAGCTGTGCTTCCAGGATTGCCGCGTTGCTCAACGGAACGTGAACGGCCATTTGGTCACCATCAAAGTCGGCGTTGAACGCGGTTGTTACCAGCGGGTGCAGCTGTATTGCTTTACCTTCGATCAGTTTAGGCTGAAATGCCTGGATAGAAAGGCGGTGCAGCGTTGGGGCACGGTTGAGTAACACAGGGTGTCCTTTCAGGATATTTTCAAGGATATCCCAAACAATCGCCTCTTTTTTATCAACCAGCTTTCTCGCGGATTTTACCGTTTTCACGATACCTCTTTCGATCAGCTTACGAATAATAAATGGCTTGAAAAGCTCGGCAGCCATATCTTTTGGCAAACCGCACTCATGTAGTTTCATTTCAGGACCTACTACGATAACTGAACGACCAGAGTAGTCAACACGTTTACCCAACAGGTTCTGACGGAAACGACCTTGTTTACCCTTCA
>JAEYVW010000271.1 GCA_023429365.1 Bacteroidota bacterium | reverse complement strand
GAGCGGTGTAACAGTGACCAGTAAAAAACCTTTTATTCAAAGACTCAACGACCGGTTGGTGGTAAATGTGGAGAATAGTATTGTAAGCGCAGGCAGTTCGGCCATGGATGTGCTTGAACGTTCGCCTGGCGTGACGGTCGATCAAAACGATGTGTTTGGCCTCCGCGGCCGGCAGGGTGTCATCATCATGATCGATGGAAAGCCATCGCCGATGAGTGGTGCTGATCTGGCCAATTACCTTCGCGGGCTTCCGGCCAATGCGATCGAACGTATCGAGATCATCACCAATCCTTCTGCTAAATATGATGCGGCAGGCAATTCGGGGATCATCGATATCCGGATGAAAAAAGATCAGCGTTTTGGTATCAACGGTACATTCACTGCCGGTTATGGCCAGGGCGATTACCCCAAAGCCAACGCGGGCACTACATTTAACTATCGTAATAAAAAGGTCAACATATTTGGAAACTACAACTATGCTTACCGCAAGGGACTCAATAACCTGATACTCGATCGCAACTTCTATGAAAACGGAAATTTTGTGGGCCGTGATATCAAAGACAATTACGGACGTTTTCCCATCACATCAAATGCTGCGAGGTTCGGCGCTGATTTTTTCCCAAACAAGAAGACGATCATAGGTTTCGTTGTGAATGGCAATTTCAACCATTTTAAAAGGGTCAGCGATAACCTGGCAACTGTAATTGACGCAAACGGTCAGCCGCTTTCAACATTTGAAACCGACGCGGGCAATAATGATCACGGCCGTAATATATTCGCCAATCTCAACTTTAAACATAGTTTCGACAGCACAGGTAAGGAGCTAACCGCAGATGTAGACTATGGTGTTTTCAAATCCAGTTCGCTTTCTTATAATAAAACCAGTTATTACAAAACCAATGGGGACCCATTGCGCGATGACTACCGGCTTGATGGCGACCAGGATGGAGAACTAACCCTGAAAACAGCTAAGCTGGATTATGTGCACCCCTTAAAAAATAAGGCAAAGTTCGAGGCTGGTGGAAAGATCAGTTTTGTCTCCAGCGACAATGACGCCAAATTCTTCGATGTAAGCAGTGGCACACCCGTAAACGATGTAAACAAGACCAACCGCTTCTTTTACGAAGAGAATAACAACGCGGGTTATATCAATTTTAGTAAAGCATATAAAAAATTTGACTGGCAGGTGGGTTTGCGCGGCGAACACACGCATATCAAAACACACCAGGTAAAAGGCAACCAGCGTTTTGATTCCAGCTATTTCCAACTCTTCCCTTCAGCATTTCTGAACTACCATATTAAAGAAGACCAGAGCCTGGGCCTTTCTGTGAGCCGGCGTATCGATCGCCCGGGTTACAATAACCTCAACCCGTTTTTATTCCTTATCGACGTCACTACCTATGCGACCGGTCAGCCAGGATTGTTGCCTCAGCTTACCTGGTCGTACGAACTTAGTTATACCTTAAAGAACCTCAACTTCACACTGGGTTATAGTCACACAAAAGACAACCAGAATATCGCGATCGCGAGATTCAGGGATGTATTCCCGAATATTCCCTCTGATGATAATGTTACGGTCCAGATACCCATCAACCTCGAATCATCGGATTATTTTGGTCTCACCGTTTCAGCGCCGATTCGACTTACCAAGTGGTGGAACATGATCAACAACGGGAATGTATTTTATAATCACTTCAATGGTAACCTGGCCGGTACTACGCTGGATAATGGAAAACCTGCCTTTAACATGACCAGCAATAACAGCTTTACTTTTAAAAAAGGATGGGGTGCTGAGCTTAATGGTAATTTCTACTCAGGTGGCCAATATGGGTTTATGGTTTCGAAACCCCAATGGGGACTTTCTGCCGGCGTTCAAAAATCAGTGATGAAAAACAAAGGAACGATCCGACTGAATACGACAGATATCTTCTGGACCAATCGGCCCCGCGCTACGATTACTTATCCCGGTGTTTATATTGAAAAATGGCACGCATATCGTGAAAGCAGGGTGACCACCCTGAGTTTCACCTACCGTTTTGGAAATAATAAAGTACAAGCCGCCAGGAGAAGAACAACGGGTTCTGAAGAAGAAAGACAAAGGGCAGGTAATTAGAATCAAGTTGTGAAAGTCAATTGAATGATCAATGAGACGATGTATAATCGTCAAACAATATTCATGTTTCTTAGTTTTCTCTCATGTTAATGTTCCGGGCTGGTATTCTTACCGGCCCTTTTTTTTATTCCTTGTTGATGGCATTTGTTAATCATGGAATTGGAAATTCTCCACAATCTTGACACAACACGGTCGGAACCTTTCCACACGGCGGTTTTTATCTAAGGAATTAAAATAACTTTCATTGATGCTTCGCCTTTTTTTATCGAAAAAACTGACCCAATATGACAACGATTCATCTCCGCTCACACACCAGGTTCAGAGAGCAACAGGATCTAAACCAAAGCCAGCTTGTCATCAGCAAATTCATTGAGGCCTGTATATCTCAGGATGCGTCCATCTTTGAACCCTATATGCAGGAAGACGATGTTTTTGAAGACAAGGAAAAATATCTTTTCCTGGCGCAGCTAAAGGATTTGTTCGCAGAGATCAAATCCGAAATACGCATCCCCTACTATATGACTGTGCGGGATTCTGAATGCTGTGGCTGCCCGGAAGGTAAGGGGAAACTGGTCAAGCATTTTGAAATGAAGAACAGGTTGTCCCACAAAGTCCTGGATGGATATGCATTTCTTATTGATACTGAAAACGGGATATTAAAGGATATTTTCCGTTGCTACGACTATGACGGATGCTTAAAAGTTAGTTTGGGAGGTGATGGTCTTCCAACCATACAAGTAAGCAGGGACCTTTGGAGAAAATCGCAAAAAGAATCTAAAGAGTAATGTATCTAATCATTCTATTTAACTATTGGTGAACTTTGTTCCGGGGTT
>JAEYVW010000263.1 GCA_023429365.1 Bacteroidota bacterium | reverse complement strand
ACCTTGATCATTTTAAACAGGGTCGATGCGGCTAACGGGCCCATCATTCAAAACTGATCAGTGGCAATCACGATAGAAGGAGTGGTAATGGTTTGGTACAATCCGGCAGGTGTTGACTCAACCGGCCGGATTTTATATTTTGAAGATAAATGTAGAAAGTTTCCCTGGGCACCAATAATCGCGGGATTAAGCGTAGTACTGTTAATGGAAAATGCGATCTAAATAAGAAATCCCGCCTGACTCAGACAGATATAGTCGTGCAGCCCATTTTTTAGCCTGGTTTATTGCAATGGCAATGGCTAGCCTGCCATCCATGTTTTCTTCCATGATCAGTTCGTTGGCAATTTCAATGGCTTTGTCTCTTACTACCTGGGGCAAATATTTCATTGAAACAGGATAATTATGTTTTGTCCACGGCATAATATTATAGAATGAGAGGCATTTAAACCCTTGATGAAGTTCTGCTATTTCAAATACTCCGTAACTGACCATAATCTTTTATTGCCATGATAGGTATCATTTTACCTCTGCGGTTTTACAGATAGTTTGCGTAAGGAATTAAAAAATTATGAAATGAAAAAGATAATCGGGATGCTGGTTTTGATATTCCTCGCTGCCGGATGCACCACATCGAGGATCACATCAACCTGGAAGGCTGAAAATGTAGTTGCTAAAGATTATAAAAAGGTAATGGTGTTAGGTCTGATCCGGGAAGCCGATCGAACTATCCAGGAGAATATGGAAAATCATTTGGTGGACGACCTGAAGGATCTTGGGTACAATGCTGTATCTGCCCTGAAAGAATATGGTCCCAAAGCATTTGACAAAATGGACGAGGACGAGGCTCTTGCCAAACTTAAAGCGAGTGGCATTGACGCCGTGATCACGATCGTATTGCTGGATAAAGAAAAGGAAAGGACCTATGTTCCCGGTCGGCTTATTTATTCACCATATGGCTATTATTACGGCCGGTTTTGGGGTTATTATGGAACGATTTATCGCCGGATTTATGAGCCCGGGTATTACGTTACCGATACACGGTACTTTTGGGAGAGCAATCTATATGATTTGAGTGACCACCAGCAATTGGTTTACTCGGTGCAGACCCAGTCGTTTGACCCTGCCAATTCGGATGCCCTGGGTCATGAATATGGACAATTAATAGTAAAGAGCATGGTAAAGGCTAATGTGTTGTCCAAAGGCACCGTTCCTGCAGGGGAGGCGTTTTAAGCAGCCAAAAGCGTTGCAGCGAAGTAGGGGATTAAACTCAGTTTAAAAGGGTTTCCAATTTTTTCTGATTGAGAATAGTGATCTTTCCTTCGGTGATTTCAATCAGTTTTTCGTTTTTAAAATCGCTGAGCGTTCGGATCAGTGATTCGGTGGCCGTACCTGCAATGGTGGCAAGGTTTTCCCGGCTGATATCAATAGAATAATTTTTTTCTCCGGTGTTCCGGTATTTTGCCTGGATCATTAAAAGCGCGTCGGCAACTTTTTTGCGCAGGGAGTTATATGCCAGCCTGAGCAATTGGTTTTCTTTATCAGATATGTTCCTGGCAAGCAGTTGTATGAACTTGCGGGCAATTTCGGGATTCTTATTGATAAGTGCATCAAAGTCTTCCCTGGGAACGACAGCAAGCTCTGTTTCTTCGAGTGCTTCGGCGGTGTCATTGTATTGGGTTCCTTCCAAAAGGGCGATATGGCCCACAAAATCGCCAGGGCTGAACAGCTCGGTAATCAATTCTTTTCCATCCTCATTGGTCTTATAGGCTTTTACTTTCCCTTTTACTATAAAATAGAGACGATTGGGATGATTGCCCTCTGAGTAGATAACCTGTTTTTTTTTATACCGGTTGATATTGCGGTCTAGTGTCAGTTCCCTCAATGCCTCATTGCCGGAGGATGCCTGCAGGAGTTGATCAACTCCGCTCATGTCCGAACTAAGGTCTTTTTTTACCAGGTCCATTTTTTTTAGACGGCTATCTACAGCATTTAGCAGTTCGGTGCCATCAAATGGCTTGGGTATATAGTCATCGGCACCCAATTCCATTCCCTTGCGAAAATCACTGCGTTCGGTTTTTGCTGTCAGGAAAATGAACGGAGTGTTCTTTATGGCATCATTATGTTGTACAGCGTGTAATACGCCATAGCCGTCCAGTTCAGGCATCATGATATCGCAAATAATGAGATCGGGTTTGGTTTCAAGCGCTTTGGCTACCCCTATCTTCCCGTTTTCAGCCAGGATCACATGATAATTGGAAAGTTCCAGTATCTCTGCGGTATTACTCCTGATGTCCTCATTATCCTCCACCAGCAATATCTTTTTCATGTTGATTCGTTTTAAAGGTTATTTTAAACTCAGTTCCTTTATTCAATTCAGTTTTGCAATGAATTGTACCGTTCAACAGTTCCACATATTTGGCAACAATATGCAGACCAAGCCCCGTACCCTTGATATTAGTAGCGTTGGTTCCCCGGAAAAATCGCTCCATCAGGTGTTCCTGATCTTCAGCCGAAATACCCATTCCCCTGTCTTTTATTGAAAGAATAAGTTCCTGGTTTTTTGTTTCAGTCCTTATTTCTATCACACTATCCTCGGGTGAGAACTTACTGGCATTGGAAAGAAGGTTGGAAACAATTTGCCTCAGCATCGTTTTATCAAGCTCAATCATTTCATCTCCTTTATGAAGGTAAACAATTGTTTGTCCCTTTTTCAAAATATTGTCGAAATCATTAAGAATGGATTCGATTATCTTTTTTAGATCAAAAAAGACAGGCTTAACTACTATTCTTCCTTCTTCAATTTTACCTGCGGAAAGAAAATCGTTGAGAACATCGGTTAGGGTGTTCACGGAAGATATAATTCTGTCCAGGTGCTTTTGTCTTTTTGGCTGATCTTCAGTGGTGGTATACCTTGCCATAAGGTAGGTGGAAGAAAGGATAGTGCTTAGTGGCGTTCGAAATTCATGAGAGGCCATTGTGACAAAACGTGATTTCAATTCACTGAGTTCACGTTCTTTTTTCAGCGCTACCTTTAGTCCCTCCCCGGCTTTTTTTAGTTCGGAAATATTCCTGATGATTACTCCTGCTTTATCAATGGAACCATCCTCTTTCAGCAGGGGAAATGCATCCATAACATAAGCCTGTCCTGTAATTGGATATGGCAGTTCAAAATCGGAGACAACATTTCCAGCGAATACCTTTTCAAGCTGTGACCTTATGATTTGTTTTAGCACGGGCGGAAAATTTGGATACATTTCGCTGCCGATCAGTTCATTGGGGTCAGCATGCAGACGCGAATGCAATTCTCCGCCAGTGTACTCGAAATTGTAGTTGTTATCTATAATACTGATTGCGCCATCGGGATAATTTCTGAGTAAACGCAGAAAAAGCTGCTGTACGCCGGCCATTGCCTGTTCTTTTTCCTCTGTTTCCTTAACCTGTTTCTCCAATGCCTTTTCCTTTTCCTCGGTTTCTTTGATCTGCTTTTCAAGTTTTTCAATCGTCATAGCAAGTGCTTCTGTCCGTTCTTTTACTTTTTGTTCAAGATCCGCATTCAGTCTTCTGATTTCCAGCTCAGATTGCTTTTGCGCCGAAGTATCATTAATGAAAGAAATCGCAAAAGGTTCTCCTTCTACAATATAATTACCGAGGCTCACGTCCACAGGAAATTCGGTCCCATCCTTTTTTCTGCCATACAAATCCAGGCCTAAGCCAAACGGCTGGTTAGGGGGATGTTGAAAGATGTTGCTATGGTAAGATTCGTGGATTTCCTGAAAGCGGGATGGCATGAGGACTTCGATTTTGCGGCCGGTCAGTTCCTGCTGTTCAAATTCAAAAAGCCTGAGTGCAAAAGGATTGATCAGAATGATCTCCCCATTTTTATCAGTAATAACAATACCTACAGAGGCATAGTCAAGAAAAGCCTGCGAATGCCACTGATTAAACAATGAGCATTTATCTGTTTGCCTGTTTTGTTGATTCTTTGAAATGCTGTCCATGACGCGGGCGTAAGCTGCTTACAAGTATATTGGATTTGAAATCAGCCTCGATTGACGTTAGTCAGACTAACGACTGACAGTTGTCAGCCATTTTGAAAATTATTTCCAACTCGGTCCCTTTATTCAATTCATACCTGCAATGTATGGTTCCGTTCATGTTCCACATATTTGGCAACGATATGCAGGCCCAACCCCGTTCCCTGGATATTGTAAGCGTTATGATGTTGTTTTTTGTCTGACCCAAAACGCCAGGCGGTGCAATGCGCTGTACTGGTGGGCCAGCAATTCCTGGCCCACAATATCTTCTATTACCGGTCCCTGGTACACATTGTGTAAACTGACTTTCATCTTCATCAAGAGTGAAGTCGCTCAAACATTAACTCTTGCTCACCTTGTCGCCAAATCTGATTACCCAATTCTTGCAATTGCG
>JAEYVW010000210.1 GCA_023429365.1 Bacteroidota bacterium | reverse complement strand
ATCCCTATATCACTTTCAAAAATGAGTACATCGAAACCCTCTGGTGGTTGCTGAGCGAACTTTATAAAAAAGGTTTGTTGTATGAAAGTGTAAGCATCCAGCCTTATTCACCCGCTGCGGGTACCGGTCTGAGTTCGCATGAACTGAATCAACCAGGCACTTATAAAGACGTTAAGGACACCAGTGCCGTCGCGATGTTCCGAGTAATCCGCAATGCGAAAAGCGATTTTCTATTCACAGCGTCTTCGCAAGTCTCCCCCTTAGGGGGAGATTTAGAGGGGGCTGCCGTTTTCTTCCTGGCATGGACGACTACACCATGGACCCTGCCTTCCAACCTTGGTTTGACTGTTGGTGCGGATATCGATTATGTATTGGTAAAAACAATCAATCCCTATACGCATATCACGGTTCATGTTATACTGGCCAAAGCACTGCTGGGTAAATATTTCAAAGCCGAAAATGAGAATGCAGATTTTTCTGCTTATAAAAACGACGGCAAGAATATTCCCTATAGCATACTCACTACATTTAAAGGAAAGGATATCGAAGGTTGTGAGTATGAACAACTGCTTCCTTACCCGGCCAATTCATTGGAAGTTATTCGTGAGATCACACCCGGCGCTGAACCTTTTCGCGTCCTGCTTGGCGATTTTGTGACCACTGAAGATGGTACCGGTATCGTTCATACCGCACCTGCATTTGGCGCCGACGACTTTAAAGTAGGCAAGAAAAATAATATCGGTATTCTTACCATGGTTGACCGGCAGGGCAAGTTTATCGATGGCCTGGGTGAATTCAGCCACCGCTATGTAAAAGATTACAAAGACGAGCCCAATTATGTTGACGTGAATGTTGACATCGCCGTTAAACTTAAAAAAGAGAACCGAGCTTTTAAAGTTGAAAAATACGAACACAATTACCCGCATTGCTGGAGAACTGATAAACCTGTATTATACTATCCGCTCGATGCCTGGTTTATTAAAACCACGGCCCTGCGCGACAGAATGGTTGAATTAAACAAGACCATCAACTGGAAACCAAAATCAACCGGCGACGGTCGTTTTGGCAACTGGCTGGAGAATATGGTTGACTGGAACCTGAGCCGGTCGCGGTTTTGGGGAACTCCGCTACCGATCTGGAAAACTGAAGATGGCGAGGAAGAGATCTGCATCGGCTCCATCGAAGAGTTGAATAACGGTATTCGCAAAGCCAATGAGGCTCTGGGTGCCGATGTTAACAAAAATTATCTCCATGAAGGCATTCTTGACCTGCACAAACCTTATGTCGACGATATCGTCCTGGTGAGTCCGTCGGGCAAACCCATGAAGCGCGTTCCTGACCTGATCGACGTCTGGTTTGATAGCGGCGCCATGCCCTATGCACAATGGCATTTTCCTTTTGAAAATAAAGAAACATTTGCAAAAAGTTTTCCGGCCGATTTCATTTGTGAAGGCGTAGACCAAACGCGGGGTTGGTTTTATACTTTACATGCAATTGGATGTTTGATTTACGACAGCCTGGAAAAAGAATTGAAAGATGTACCGGAGTGGACATCTAAAATCCCCCCTTTGAGGGGTGGGGGGGCCGCATTCAAAAATGTGGTTAGCAATGGCCTGGTGCTTGACAAGAACGGCAATAAAATGAGCAAGCGCCTGGGTAACGTGGTGGATCCATTTGCAACGATTGAAACGTATGGTGCCGATGCCACCCGCTGGTACCTGATCACCAACGCCTCGCCCTGGGATAATTTAAAATTCGATATTGAAGGTATTCGTGAAGTACAGCGCAAATTCTTTGGTACATTATATAATACCTACCAGTTCTTTGCGCTTTATGCCAATGTGGATGGATTCTCCTTTAAAGAAAAATATATTCCTGTTACAGAGCGACCGGAGATCGACCGCTGGATCCTTTCCAGCCTGAGTACGCTGGTGAAAAAGGTAAATGAGCACATGGACGATTATGAGCCAACGCAAGCCGGTCGCCTGATCGAGGATTTTGTAGACGATCAGCTCAGCAACTGGTATGTAAGGCTTTGCCGTCGCCGGTTTTGGAAGGGCGAATATGAGCAGGACAAGATCTGCGCCTATCAAACCCTTTATGAATGTCTTGAAACCATCACGCGGTTGATCGCGCCTATTTCACCGTTCTTCAGCGATTATATTTTCCAAAACCTGAATGCTGTTACAAAAAGATTTAATGCTGAGTCGGTGCATCATGTAAGTTATCCAGAACTTGATGCATCTGAGACCCCCCTTTTGGGGGGCCGGGGGGCTATCAATACTGCACTGGAGGAAAGGATGAAACTGGCCCAGGATGTTTCATCGCTGGTCCTTTCATTGAGAAAGAAAGTAAATATAAAGGTGCGTCAGCCCCTGCAAAAAGTGTTGATACCGGTGCTTGATGCAAACATGAAACAGCATTTGGAAAAGGTTGAAGAACTCGTCAAGGCCGAAGTGAACGTAAAGGAAATCGAATACCTGGATCCGAGCAATACGTTTATCCGCAAAAAGATCAAACCCAATTTTGTGGCGCTGGGTAAAAAGCTGGGACCAAAAATGAAAGCAGTGAGTGCTGCGCTCGCGCAATTTAGCCAGGACGATATTGCAAAGTTGGAAAAAGAGGGACAATATAATTTGTCAATTGATGACGAACCCGTAATATTACAGATAGCCGAAGTAGAAATAAGCAGCGAGGATATTCCGGGTTGGACCGTGGCCGGAAATGGAGCGTTGACCGTGGCTTTGGACGTAACGATTAGTCCCCAGCTGGAAGCAGAAGGAAATGCCCGCGAGTTCATCAACAGGATCCAGAAGATCCGCAAGGACAGCGGGTTTGAACTTACAGATCGGATAAATGTTATAGTAGCTGCACCAAATGGGTTGAAAGATTCATTGGCAATGTATAATACCTATATTTGCGCCGAAATTCTGGCCGATAAGCTGGAAATAGTGGCTGAAATTCAAGGTGGTACAACTATAGAACTAAATGACGTACCGTTAAATGTGATTGTTTCAAAAAAAGGCTAAGTTTTATGGCTATTAAGAAAAAACCGGCTCCAAAAAAAGCGTCGAAGCCAGTTGCTAAGAAAGCATCAAAGCCCGCGAAGGCAGCAAAACCAGCAGCTAAAAAGCCTGTTGCTAAGCCCGCAAAAGCGAAGCCAGCGCCAAAAAAAGCGGCGAAAGCACCGGTAGCAAAAAAATCACCGGCCAAAGCGGCTCCTAAAAAGCCTGTTACTGCCAGGAAACCGGCTGAAAAGCCAGTTAAGCCCGCTGTAAAGGTGGCGACAAAACCGGTGGCTAAACCCGCCGTTGCCAGGCCAGAACCCAAACCGGTTGTTCCGGAAGCTCCCAAACAGGCACCAAAAAAATCTGGTGCTCCTGATCCGCAATCGCTGGTTTCCATTAAACCTACGGCTAAACCCGTGATCAAGAAAGAACCGCCGAAGCCGTCGAAGATCGTAATACCGAAAACGACGACGAAAAGCGCAGTGAAATATGAACCCGATTTTACAAAATCAGTATTAGACTCAACCCCTATGCAAGAACATACAGGCCCGACAATGAGGTATTCCGATTCCGAGCTCGCAGAGTTCAGGGAAATTATCAACAGGAAATTAGACGCCGCCAAAAAAGAGCTGGCATATTTGCAGGGTTTGATCACCCGTCGTGATGAGGGTGGCGATATGGACGAAGCCCGCTATATGACCATGGAAGATGGCAGCGTGAGTATGGAAAGAGAGCAGTTGAGCCAGATGGCCAGCCGCCAGATCACCTTTATCGATCACCTCGAAAAAGCAACCATGCGGATCGAGAATAAGACGTATGGGGTATGCCGCGTGACCGGCAAGCTGATCGACAAAGCACGTCTCCGCGCGGTGCCACATGCTACATTGAGCATCGAAGCCAAGCAGATGATGAATAAATAATTGCGTTGAAAACTTTTGAGCCTTCTGCTCCGGCGGAAGGCTTTATTTTTTCATCTCGTTAGGTTAGAAAACTGCGATTCGATAAATTCGGGCATGACCATACATTTTAATTATGAAAAAGGCCAGGTGATGCAGGCGCTGCGCTATCATTTTATCAGCCGCCCCGAGATACGCCTGATGATCATCCTGGTAAACATATTCGCACTGGCCTCACTGGTGTTGTATGCCATGAAAAAGATTACGCCCCTGGCATTCCTGGTCGGATCGCTTTTATGGATTATTCTCATGATAAGTTTTTGGTTCATCCTGCCCATGATGGTATATCGTCGCGCCGAAACATTCCGTCACCAGTTTAGTATGAGTTTCGAAGCGGAAGGATTTTCATTACAACATGAACGTGGTTCGCGTAACTGGCCCTGGACAGCCCTTAGTCATTTTATTGAAAGCCCGCATTTTTTTCATCTCTACTTCGACAGCCGTTCATTTTTCCTGGTGCCAAAAAGTGGTTGCCGTGATACCGATGAGGTGCATGATTTGAGGAATTTGTTGAATCAGCATGCGAAGAAGAAGTGACGGAATTGGGAATTAGTAATTTGTCTTTAGGAATTAGGGGAGGTGCCCTATTTGCAGAGCATAAACACAATATCAACGATACTATTAGTCTTAATCCAGTATCCAGTATCCAGTATCCAGTATCTAACATCCAGAATCCATCACCCAGCTCACAGTTGCTTCTCCATCACATAATGAGGTATCGTGATCTCAATAAACTGATCCCCTTTTACTTTATATCCAACTTTTTCGTAGAAGCCAACAGAGTTGTGCCGCGCGTGCATACGGATGATCCGGTAACCGCGGTCGCGGGCGAGGTTTTCGGCGAAATTCATAAGTGCCCGGCCGATACCTTTTCCCTGCAGGTCGTTGAGCACCGCCATTTGCCGGAGACGGACCACATCCGGTTGTTCTTCCACCAGCATACAACAGCCCAGCATGCTTTCGTCTTCAAATGCACCGATCAGCATATTGTCTTTTTCTTTGTCCAGTTCTTCGGGTGAAAAGTTCAGACCAAGTGGTCGGCGCAATACGGCTTCTCTTAGTTTTACCATCTGAATATACTCGGGAGAGCCGTGGTCAATAATTTTCAGCGCCATTATATTTTAGTGGTTGAAGATTTCAATTTACAAAGAACTTGTAATACAGCCAACGGAACCGCTTTAATTATTTAACGCCCTGGTCGCTATTTTTGCCTTATTATCGACTTGTTTTCAGTGAATTGTACGAAAACCGGAAAAAATGGCGTTTCGTACGCTGGTTTAGTCAAAAAGTATATTTTTGCACCCATAATAACTAAACTATTACGACATGTCAGACATTGCATCAAGAGTAAAAAAGATCATCATCGACAAACTGGGTGTTGACGAAGCAGAAGTAACAAATGAAGCGTCCTTCACCAATGATCTGGGTGCCGATTCATTAGACACCGTAGAATTGATCATGGAATTCGAAAAGGAATTCAACATCTCCATTCCTGATGAGCAAGCTGAAACCATCACTACTGTTGGACAGGCGGTTGCTTACCTGGAAGAACATGCAAAATAATTACCTGGAATATTTGGATCGTTCGCGAAACAAATGATGTAATGCCTGCTTGCCGGCAGACAGGGAATAAAACAAAACCCGCCTTCTGATCCGATCTACTTTGACCGTCGAAGTATCGGATCGAAGGCGGTTTTAATCTGGGCATATAAAAGCTGAGCAAATTATATGGAATTAAAAAGAGTTGTTGTTACAGGATTGGGTGCCCTCACACCTTTGGGCAATACGGTTGAAGATTACTGGAACGGCCTTGTCAACGGTGTCTCAGGCGCCGACATGATCACTCTGTTTGATGCCAGTAAGTTCAGAACAAAATTTGCCTGTGAGGTAAAAAACTTTGACCCTTTCCAGTTTCTTGATAAAAAAGAAGCCAGGAAGATCGACCGCTTCACTCAACTGGCGCTGGTGGCCAGCGACCAGGCTATGAAAGATGCTGGTTTAAATAAAGAAAATATCGATCCCGATCGTATCGGTGTAGTTTTCGGCAGCGGCATCGGTGGACTTATCACTTTTCAAAATGAAGTGACCGAGTTTGCCAAAGGTGATGGAACTCCACGATTCAATCCATTCTTCATACCCAAGATGATCCTTGATATCGCAGCTGGCCAGATCAGCATGCGGCACAATCTCAGGGGTCCCAACTATGCGGTGGTCAGCGCCTGCGCCAGCAGTACCAATGCCATGCTCGACGCATTGATGTTGCTTCGACTGGGGAAGGCGGACATCATACTTACCGGTGGCAGCGAAGCCGTGATCAGCGAAGCGGGAGTTGGTGGTTTTAATGCCATGAAAGCCATGAGCGAACGCAATGATGATCCCAAAACAGCCAGTCGCCCCTACGATAAGGACCGGGACGGGTTTGTAATGGGTGAAGCAGCCGGCGTGGTCGTACTTGAAGAACTGGAACATGCGAAAGCCCGCGGTGCCAATATCATCTGCGAAGTGGTTGGTGGCGGTGCCTCAGCAGATGCGCACCATATTACCGCTCCCCATCCGGAGGGCCTGGGTGCTAAAAACGTGATGCTGGCAGCCCTGGCTGATGCAGGTCTCAAGCCGGCCGACATCGACTATATCAATACTCATGGTACTTCCACACCGCTGGGTGATATTGCTGAGACAAAAGCTATTCTCGACGTTTTCGGCGAACATGCTTATAATCTGAATATCAGTGCTACCAAAAGCATGACCGGGCATTGCCTGGGTGCAGCTGGTGTGATAGAAGCCATCGCCTGTATTAAAGCCGTGGCACATGATATCGTTCCACCTACGATCAATCATTTTACCGATGACCCTGATCTCGATCCCAAATTGAATTTCACCTTTAATAAGGCCCAGCAGCGTACCGTCAACGCAGCACTGAGCAATACTTTTGGTTTTGGTGGTCACAATGCCTGTGTTATCATGAGTAAATACAAGGCCTGATCACCTGTTGGACTGAGATTGGCCCAATGAAGATTTTTAGCGTGGTTATTCAACTGTTGATTTTTTTTTCGTAGCTTGAATTCTGTGGATTTCTTTACTAAGCTTTTTAGAAAACATGCGGGCTCGTCATTTAAAAAAGAGCTTACCAATATTCTAGGGTTCAGTCCAAAAAACATATCTCTTTACAAAACAGCCCTGACCCATCGGTCGGTGCGGGAAGGGGCGGATGAAAACAATGAACGTCTTGAATATCTGGGTGATGCCGTGCTTAGTGCCCTCGTAGCCGACTATCTCTTCAAGCGCTATCCCTACAAGGAAGAAGGATTTCTGACCGAAATGCGCAGTAAAATGGTTAACCGCCAGCAGCTGAACGATATCGCCGTTCGGATGGGGTTGAAAAAAGTCACCCTTTATAATAAAATGGATAGCTCCCTTAAAGTGAGCCAGATTTTCGGCAATACACTCGAGGCCATGGTGGGCGCTGTTTATCTCGACCTGGGGTATAAGAAAACGGCCCGCTGGGTACAGGAATATATTCTATTGCCACATATGTTCATGGATGATCTTGAAAATCTCGAGATCAATCACAAGAACAAACTCTATGGCTGGGCCAATAAAAATGGCAAGGTCCTCGAGTTTGAAACAGTCAATGAGCAACTGGAAAATGGCCGGCGTCTTTTTACCATCGCTGCGGTCATCGATGGCAAGACCATTGCCCAGGGTAAAGCATTCAACAAAAAAGACGCTTCCCAAATAGCCGCCCAGGCCGCCGTTGAAAAGCTCGGTATCGTTAATGCGGATTCGCAGGTTTCGGAAAATGCAGTAGATAGTTAGCTTCGAGCTATGAGCTGCGAGCTGCGAGAAATGAGCTGTGAGCTATGAGCTGCAAGCCGCGAGCCTGAACCTGCGAATCATAAAGTTTCCCTTTTTGGATTTATTACTCAAGATAATTGGGATCAGTTTTGTATCGTCCAGATGAAAAAACAATTGGTTCAAGATTTAATACAAAACGCTATCCCTACGGGGTTCAAATCCTTTGGACGACCGTATTTCTACCAAAACGTCGTTCCTAAGGACTCTGTAGCGTCCGATGTAAATAGAGCATTCATTTATGGTAGTGATAGAACGTGAAATTTTCTTTCTGAATATAATACTGCTGGCAACACGGGCCGACACCATGCTGTCACCCCGGGCGTTGCATCCGCGGAAATTTTGCATTGAGAAAACCAGACCCGGGGACTTTCTCTAGTTCTTGTCACCGTAATGAGA
>JAEYVW010000141.1 GCA_023429365.1 Bacteroidota bacterium | reverse complement strand
TCATTGATCAGGGTGGACTTACCGCTTCCACTTACACCTGTGACAACAATGAATTTGCCTAACGGGAATTTCACATCCACATTATTCAGGTTGTTACCCTTCGCTCCTTTCAGTTCAAGAAATTTTCAGTTTCCTTTTCGTCTTTCAGCGGGCACTTCGATCTTCAATCGACCATTCAGATAACCCGATGTTATAGTGTCGAGTTTCAATAGTTGCTTCGGATCTCCCTGCGCGACTACCCTTCCGCCATGGAAACCTGCTCTTGGCCCGATATCGATCAGGTGATCAGCAGCCAGCATGATGTCTTTATCGTGTTCCACGACTAAGACGCTATTACCTATATCACGCAGGTTTTTCAACGCGTCGATCAGGCGATGGTTGTCTCGCTGGTGTAATCCGATGGACGGTTCATCCAGTACATAAGTTATGCCCTGCAACTGTGAACCGATCTGCGTCGCCAACCTTATACGCTGCGATTCCCCGCCACTCAATGTTTTTGAGCTGCGATTAAGGGTAAGGTAAGTGAGACCCACGTCAAGTAAAAATTGCAGGCGTTCCCGGATCTCTTTTAGTACATCTTTACCAATAATATTCTGCTTATTCGAAATGCGTAACTCAATTCCGTCGAGCCAGGCGGCAAGGTTGTCCAGATTCATGTTGCCCAACTCGGCGATATTGCGACCAGCCACTTTAAACCAGAGACTTTCCTTTTTCAGGCGCGTGCCATTACAGGTCTCGCAGGGCTTAAGTTGCATATAGTCTTCAGCCCAATTGCGGAGTTCTTCTTTTTGCCCATTGTTGAACCAGCGGTTTAGCATATTCACAATACCTTCATAATCGCCGTTACTGCCATTAGCTATGTTGTCAAAATCAATCTCCTGCTCAATCCCCTCCTCGTTACCATACAGTAAAATGTTTAGTGACTTTTTAGGTATATCGCTAATTGGTTTTGTAAGCGAAATTTTATTCATCTTAGCGACTGCCTCCGCCGTCTTATACACATAAGCTTCCCTTTCACCTCCCAGGGGCGCGATGCCGCCTTCACCAATACTTAGAGATGGGTCGGGGATAACGGCATCCATATTTATATGAAAGGTAGTACCGAGACCCTTGCAGGCAGGACATGCTCCGTAGGGTGAATTAAATGAAAAGGCATTGGGTGAAGGCTCTTCATAACTGATACCGGTATCTTCACACATTAGTAATTTGGAATAAGAGGCACTTGTTGCGGCTGCTTGAGATTCGTCAAATAGAGAAGCTTCTTTTTTTCTGCTGGTGCTCTTGCCTTCACCAGCTTCCGGAGTCATGGTGGTTACAAACATGAGATCTTTTCCAAGCTTTAATGCCTGCTGCACACTTTGGCTCAGCCTGGCTTTCAGATCATCAGTTACCTGGAGCCTGTCAACCACCAATTCAATATCATGGATCTTGTACCGATCCACCTGCATTTTAGGTACGAGGTCTTTGATTTCACCATCAACCCTCACTTTCAAAAAACCCTTTTTGCGAATGTCTTCAAAGAGTTCGCGGTAATGGCCTTTACGGCCACGTACCAGTGGAGCAAGGAGGTTTATTTTTTTCCCGTAAAACCTTGTGAAGATATTCTCTACGATTTCTTCCTCGCTCCACTTCACCATTTTTTTTCCGGTATTGTATGAATAGGCTTCACCAATACGCGCAAACATCAGCCTGAGAAAATCGTAGACTTCTGTAATGGTACCAACCGTGGAACGCGGGTTCTTGTTTGTCGTTTTTTGTTCGATGGAAATTACCGGCGACAACCCCGTGATCTTATCGACGTCGGGCCTTTCCATATCGCCGATAAACTGACGTGCATAAGCTCCGAAAGTTTCCATATAGCGACGCTGGCCTTCAGAATAAATGGTATCAAAGGCAAGTGATGACTTGCCACTACCGCTAATTCCGGTTATAACGACCAGTTTATTTTTTGGTATGGCAATGTCAATATTTTTAAGATTATGTTCTCTCGCGCCAAATACTTCAATGACATCTTCCGTGATCTTTTCCATAATAATTCACAACATGATTTTACAAGGCCGGAAATGGGGGCAACGAAGATAAAACAAGCTGCAGGGGAAAAACTCATAAAAATCCCGTCCAAATATATATAGTTGATTATCAATGTTTAAAAATTAAATAAGGCTGGAAAAGAAAGAATTTTTCGGCAAAACGATCAAAAACGAATTTCTGGCACAATATTTAAATAGAATGGGACGAAACCAAAGACATTAATCATCTTAAAATTTAAAATACCATGAAAAAAATCGCAATCATTTCAAGCGCAGCATTGCTGTTGACGGCTGCGGTGAGTGCCCAAACGGATACCGTTCCCAAGCAAAACACCGAACCAGTTTCACAAACTACAGAGCCCGTTGCTAAAACATACAATGATAAATATAACAACTGGACAGCTGACACTTACAAGATGCAGCCTATGCCAGAAGCGCTGACCATTGAAAAAATATTTCCAGTAATTGGTAAGTATGAAGTAACTGGTAAAGATGGCCAGGCCACTACACTTACTGTTACACTTGATGAAACCAATAAAGGTATCGTTTGGGTAGAAGGTTTACCGCAGGGAAAAATTAAAGCTACCCTGAGAAAATCTCCGGCTACTTATAAGATTCCCGCACAACCTTTAAGCGAAACTGTTGCTGAAGAAGCAACTGATGTAAAGGCTGATAAAAAAGCAACAGCAAAAGCAAAAGAATTACCTGAAGGTGTTTTGATCTATGATAAAGATGCCAATGTATTGAACGTTTGCCTTGGTTGCAAATACAGCAATGAAGATCCTGCTATGGTTTTCACTCCTGCCGCTGAAGAAACTCCAGCTGCTGAAGAAATGGAAAAGAAAGCTACCAAGACTTCAAAGAAGACTACTACTAAGAAAGTTGAAAAAGTAAAGCCTGTTCATTATACTGGTTCTAAAGTAATCGAAACACCAGTTGAAGAAACAACTGAACAGCCCGTAGAACAACCCGCCGTACAACAATAAATGAATTATTGATTTGTATCCGGTGAAAAAATAAAAAGGGAGATCGCTCACAAGCGATCTCTTTTCTTTTTGTAGATGCTGGTATGACCAGCACAAAGAAAAAAATGAAAAATTTTGGTAGTGTTGATTACCCTCACCTATCTTTGCAGCAGTTCTTTAATCATCACTTATCAAGAAAGGCTGAGGGTAATGGCCCAGCGAAGCCTTGACAACCTATCCTGTGCAAACAGGAAAAGGTGCCAACTCCATCCGCCAGCCGGCGGACAGATAAGCCAGATCTCCAGCTTTGAAAAAAGTATCTAACATATTCAAGCTCATCTGATTTATCGGGTGAGCTTTTTTTTATCCCCGAATTTGGGGATTGGAAACAGGTCCCCCGCAGATTTACCTTCCCGTTCTCTGATAAGTGCTCTGATCTATTTTTTATCCCTGATTCTTTAAGATGAAGGTAAAAGTCCAAAGACATGAGCAACAACAGAAATTCGCTGAACTACAGCAAACCCACACAAAAAACTGGCGAGAGAAACAAACACTCGTTCATCAAAAGCATTAACAGTTATTTAAATGACGCCAGGGAAGAAAATTTGCTGGATCAGGAATACCCTACTAAATTCGTAGGCTATTATGCAAGTACCAGGATCTGATATTGTTTTTAGCTGCCGCCTGGCAAGCTGTTGTACTTGCTTTACCATGCGCTAGCCTTCTTTTCTCCCATCCCGGCCTTTTACTTTTTTATTCAAAAACTAAAATAAAGACCATGAGCAACAACCTTCATTTTGAAACCCTTCAGCTCCATGCTGGACAAAAAATCGACCCCACCACTAAATCACGGGCGGTACCCATTTATCAGACTACTTCCTATGCTTTTGATAGCAGCGACCATGCAGCAAATCTTTTTGGTCTGCGGGAGTTTGGAAATATCTATACCCGTATCATGAACCCTACCACGGATGTATTTGAACAAAGGATCGCGGCGCTTGAAGGTGGTGTGGCTGCACTGGCTACAGCTTCTGGCCAGGCTGCGCAGTTCCTGGCGTTGAACAACATCCTGCAGGTAGGAGATAATTTCATTACGACACCTTACCTCTACGGCGGTACATACAATCAATTTAAGGTTGCGTTTAAACGCCTTGGCATAGATGCACGTTTTGCAAAAGGCGACGATGTCGAGAGTTTTGTTCCCCTAATCGACAAAAACACAAAAGCGATTTACCTGGAAACAATCGGTAACCCCCGCCTCAATATTCCTGATTTTGAAAAATTTGCGGCCCTGGCAAAAGAGTATGACCTGCCATTAATTGTCGACAACACCTTTGCCGCTGCAGGATACCTGGTTCGCCCGATAGAGCATGGAGCCAACATCGTTGTTCAGTCAGCTACAAAATGGATTGGTGGTCATGGTACCAGCATTGGCGGTGTGATCGTTGACGGTGGTAACTACAACTGGGGTAATGGAAAGTTCCCACAGTTTACCGAACCTTCCGAAGGATATCATGGTTTGAAATTCTGGGATGTTTTCGGCGAAGGCAATCCGCTGGGATTACCAAACATCGCCTTTGCCATTCGCGCACGTGTGGAAGGACTTCGCGACATCGGACCTTCTATGAGTCCATTTAACTCATTCCTGCTGTTACAGGGATTGGAAACTTTATCCCTGCGTCTTGACCGGCATGTACAAAACGCATTGGCCCTTGCACAATGGTTAGAAGAGCATCCATCTGTTGAATATGTTCAATATCCCGGTCTGAAAAGCAGCCCATACAACGCGTTGGCGAAAAAATACCTGAAACGCGGCTTTGGTGGTATCCTGAACTTTGGAATTAAAGGCGGCCTGGAAAGCGGTCGTAAGTTCATCGATTCACTCCAACTTACCAGTCACCTGGCAAACGTTGGTGATGCCAAGACACTTGCAATTCACCCAGCATCGACTACGCACGAGCAATTGAGCGAGGCAGAACAAAAAGCGGCAGGTGTGGAACCAAACCTGGTTCGTATCAGCGCCGGCCTGGAACATATCGATGATATCAAAGCCGATTTCGAACAGGCATTTAAAAAAGTTTTTGCCAAAGAATTAGTTGCATAAGATGACCACAACCTTTCAATACGATAGCCCATTCATTCTTGAGTCAGGGATAACCCTCCCGGGTTATCACCTGGCTTATACTACCCATGGAAAATTAAACGCTGAAAAAACAAATGTGATCTGGATCTTCCACGCGCTTACTGCCAATAGTAACCCGCTGGAATGGTGGCCGGGACTGGTAGGAGATGGTAAATATTTCGATCCCGCGAAATATTTTATCATCTGTGTTAACAAACCTGGAAGTCCCTACGGAAGCATTAGTCCTTTAAGTACTAATCCCGCTACTACGCAACCCTGGTACCATGATTTTCCCGTGTTTACCATCAGGGACATGATAAGGATGTACCAGCATTTGAAGAATCATCTAGGCATCCAAAAAGTTCATGCCGCCCTCGGTGGCAGCACCGGTGGTATGCAATTGCTGGAATGGGCGATTGAAGAGCCCGAACTCTTTGAACATATTGTACCCATCGCTACAAATGCGAGGCTGTCGCCCTGGGCTATTGCTTTCAATGCCTCACAACGGATGGCCATTGAAGCCGACACAACCTGGCTGGAACAAAGACCAGATGCGGGACAAAAAGGCCTGGCCGCGGCCAGATCGATAGCGTT
>JAEYVW010000136.1 GCA_023429365.1 Bacteroidota bacterium | reverse complement strand
GGCAAACCCATGATGGTTGCCAATGTTGTAAAAAATTTATAAGCTTAGGCCTATTATATTTAGCGTGAGATAGAAGCCAATACGTCTTTTTTGATCATCACAGGGTATTTCTTTTTCAGTTCGCTGATCCATTCTTTTTCCAGCTGTTCCTGGTAATCGTTCATCACCAGACCTTTTGCTTCATTAAATGTTCTTGGCTCTGCCTGGGCATGTACTTTAGCTATATAAGCAAATGAAGCTGTATTGTCTGTCTTGTTTTCGGCTATACTCGTGATGGCGCCGTCTTTTGGAATACCCTGCCCCAGGCCAGGTATTAAAGTCCATTCATACCGCGCGGAATCGGCCACTACTTTTTCTCCTTCCGCTTCAATGACTAATCTCCAGGCAGCCGGGTCTTTTTTCAATTTATCAGCAAGGGTTTTGGCCACAGTGGCGTCGGCACAAAAGAAAATGACGGCATCAGCGCTTTGTTTCCAATTGTAATTGCTTTTGTTTTTTTCATATAAAGCGAGCAGGGCAGTTGTATCTGATTGTGCTTTATTCCAGACTTCCTTTTGCATGATCTCGAAGAAAAGATTTCCGTCACGAAACTCATCCATCTGGTAGCGGAACTCATCATTGAAGTTCTCAAGATGATCGCGATAATATTGATACATCACCTGTTTGCCAAATTCATCCATCAGTACGGGATAAGACTTAACACCACTGCGATCTGCTTTGTGACGGTTAGCCTGCGCATAGTTTATCCAGTCCTGCGTGCGGATCGTAGTATCACCCACGGTAAACAATGGCGATTGATAATTCAGGTCTTTTCCAATACCCAGGGGCGTGCGATCGAAAATGCTGTCGGTAAATGCCCATAAAGCTTCATCCCGGTAGGCGGCTTTTTTAAAACCAGCCTTTTTTTTCACTGCAGTGTAGATAAAATCCTTCGATGTTTTCCAACGGTCATCGGTTTGCACTTTACGCTGGAGTTCGTTATTGTTGGCCCTGTCGGTTGAATTAGTGACAACCGGGGTTGCGGAAATTTTCTTTACAATATGATAGCCGTGCGACGTTGCAAAAGGCTTACCAACCGTTCCATCTTTTAAGGCCCAGGCGGTTTTTTCAAAAATCGGATCAAATTGTCCAACTGTAATTTCAGGTACATTTCCATCGACAGCTGCACTGATATAATCGTTGCTGTACGTGGCGGCCAGCTTGCCAAAATCATCACCTGCCAGTATCCGCTGGAAAAGTGAATCAGCCAGCCCTGCGATCTTTTTCTTACCCTGCTCATCCACACCAGGAGGAAAAGCCAGCAGAATCTGCTGCAGTTTTATTTTACCAAGCGCTTTTCTCTCGCCAAGATTTTTGAAAATATGATAACCTGCATTGGATGCGTATGCTTTTGAATGCCTGCCCACCGGTGTTGAATAAACGATGTTCTCCAATTCGTAAGGCAGGGTGAATACCGTGATATAATTCAGATCACCTTTATTAGTCTTCGCTGAAGGATCATCGGATAGATCCTGCGCTACAGTGAGAAAATTTTCCTTTTTGGCCAGTCGTTTTTCGACCTGCGCGAGTTTTTCGCGTGCCGATGCGGTATCTGACTTGCCGGCGGCGTTTTTAAATGAAATGAAAATATGTGCGGCATGGATATCTTTCTGGCTGCGTTGAAATGCTTCCCGCGTAAGCCTGTTGACAGCCTCAGGGTCGCTCATATAGTTTTCGATAACCTGGTTGCGGAGGTTCGTGATCTCATTCTTTATATGTGGGAGAGTATCGTAACCCCTGTCGTAAGCATCCCGAATCTTGAGCCTTGAATTGATATAAAGGTCAAGGTATTCCCCGATGGCGTTATTCTTTTCCGAAGCGGTAAACTGGTTGTTTTTATTAAAAGCTTTTAGAAAATCCTTTGCATCCGCTTCATACTTGCCGTAAGTGAAAAGTGTTTGTGAAAAAGCACTGCAAATGGTGCAGGAGAAAACTAAAGCAGTCAGCCATTTCATAGTCGTTGAATTTTCGGTTGCTTGTAATAACGAATTTATATGGTGGTTGGTATGATTTAGATTTTAAAATTGAAGATTCGTTTGTTAAAACGCGTTGCTTATGGCGATTTCAGCTTTAATGTCAGGATATCATCTGTTTGTTGCCAGGTGAGCTTTTTGGCTACAATGCGTTTATCCTTGTCCAGCAGGTAAACGGTTGGCACTACCTGCGCGTCGTATAGCTGGGTATACCCCGGAATACCGGCATCCACCCGCTTTTTTTCTTCCTCCCTGGAATAATACACATTGATCCAGCCATTAAGCTTGTGTTTGTGCAGTATTTCGAACCATTCTTTTTTGGAGCCTTCGGTTTCCTTGGCCACGGCGAATATTTTTACGCCTTCTTTCTTCCATTTATGCTGGTACATTGAATCCAGCACCGGTACCAGTTCCTTGCAGTGCCCGCAGGTAGGGTCCCAAAAGCATACGATGGTATAAGGCGCCGATTCCGCATAAAGCGAACGTATCTTCCCGGAAGTATCCGGTAGCGATATATTCTCGGCCGGGTTGCCCATAATATTGGCCATTAAATTATACGCCCGCTCGGTAATGATCTTTTTGCCCTGGGGCGTAAGCCAGTCATATTCTTTTTGCGCAAAATATTTCTGGAATAAATGAACGAATACGGCATCCTCCCACATGTATTTCATGTTGAGGTAGCGGTTCACAAATTTTACCAGCAAGTACCTGGTCATTTCACGACTGGCACTCGCATATCCCAGCATCCAGTCAATTTCCCTGATCACGGAATCGGGGTGTTGATACACCAGGGTATTATAATACTTATCAAGTCTTTCTTCAAATAATGAAGCGGGTGTCCGGGTGATGCGGTCATCCCAGAAATTGAGACCATTCCAGTAATTGTCCTTGAAATAGCGATAGGCAAATGTCGAATCGTATTTACCTCCGGGGTGTTTTTCGGCAGGTGGAATTTTCGGTTCTTCCATCAGATGCATCAATACGCTTAGAATATTATCCGGGTTTTTTGTGATGAAGTCGCGGCGATAAGCAGAAACCTGTTCAGACGTTTTTTTCAGCTGCTCTGCAATTTTGGTAGAATCCGAGGGATTGGCAGCCTCTTTTAAAGCTTTATTACCCGCTTCCATAGCCCTTCCTTTTTCGTTCATGAATTTCTGGTATTCTATGAAGAGCTCGTTATCGGTGGAACCGATAAAATTTTTTGTATTGGGATCAAGGGTATCCGCCGCGAGTGAAAAATGCTGGTCTTTGTCGATGAGGACCTCGAGATACCTGTCTTTTGTAGGGTACACCACCAGGTAGATGCCGCCCCCAAGTTCTTTGGATCCTTTAAATATAGCTTCACTTTTGTCGTTTAGTTTTGCAGAATCCACGACAGGATATTGCTTACCCGAATAGTGACCCAGGTAGATATATTCGTTTTTGAAAGGTTTCAGCGTGACCTTTATTTCATAGCCCGTTTGTGCAAAAACCCCCAGGAAGCATAAAACGAAAGGAACCAGTATTATTTTTTTCATGAGTCAGAATAATCCGTAAAGTTATTGAAAGCTTGAAAAGATAAAAGTAACAGGACAATCATTTTACGCTTTGTCTCAACGTTTTGCCGTGTAGAAGATGGGTTGCGGAGCTAAAACCGTTGCTTTAATAAAAAAATCAGAAATATCGGGGCCGGGGAACGCCCTTTAAGCTATGGGGATTAGTTTTGCGGCCGTGAGGCGGAAAAAACCAAGAATCATACTAGAGAAGGTCCCGGTCGAAGACTATGCGGCCGAGGGTAAATCACTGGCTAAACTGGATGGAAAAGTTATCTTCATCGAGGGCGGCGTTCCCGGAGATATCGTTGATATTCAGTTAAGTAAGAATAAAAAAGACTGGGCGGAGGGGCGCGTAATACGGTTTCATTCCTATTCTTCCGACCGTGTCAGCCCGTTTTGCCAGCATTTCGGGGTTTGCGGCGGTTGCCAGTGGCAGATGTTGCCTTATGAAAAGCAATTGATATATAAGCAAAAGCAGGTAGGGGACAATCTTCAGCGTATTGGAAAGGTCAGCCTTCCTGAGATTCGGCCCATTTTGGGCGCCGTGGAAACCAAATTTTACCGCAACAAAATTGAATACACCTTTGGGACCAAAGAATTCCTGCCCGAAGCCGCTTTTAAGAAGCAAATGGCTGAAAAGGACTCATCGGTTAGGGGAGATGATAATGGTTTAGAGGGTTTTGTGCAGTTAAAAGCGGGACCAGGAGAAGCCGGGACGAGTGCGGCTGGTTTTCACGCCCGGGGATTTTTCGATAAAATTGTCGATATACAGACATGCTACCTGCAGGCCGAACCAACGAATGAGATCCGGCTGGAAGTAAAGCGTTTTGCTATTGAGCACGGCTATTCCTTTTATGATATACGCAATCATGAAGGTTTTATGAGAAATATGCAGGTCAGGCTTTGCACTACGGGTGAACTGATGGTCAATATTGTTGTGGGGGAAAAGCAGGAACAGAAAATAAAGGCGCTGCTGGACCACCTGCTGCAAAAATTCCCGGCAATTACCACCCTGCTGTATACAATCAATGCCAAAAAGAATGATAGCCTTTTTGACCTGGAACCGGTTGTTTACCATGGTAAAGGTTATGTGATCGAAAAACTGGAGGATTTCAAGTTCAAGATCGGTCCTAAATCTTTTTTTCAAACCAATACCCGCCAGGCAGAGCGATTGTACCAGGCCGCACGCGAGATGGCAGAGCTCACTGGTAAGGAAACGGTTTATGACTTGTATTGTGGAACGGGCAGCATCGGGATATTTGTAAGCCGACATGCAAAAAAGATCGTTGGGGTGGAATTAATAGAGGCGGCGATCGCTGATGCCAAAGAGAATGCGGCGTTGAACAATTTGACCGATACGGCGTTTTTTGCAGGTGATGTGATCGACATCTGCAACGACGATTTTTTCGCGATGCATGGCAAACCGGATGTGATCATTACAGATCCGCCACGTGCCGGTATGCATGAAAAGCTGGTGAGAAAGATCCTGGACATAGCAGCTCCTGTTGTTGTGTATGTGAGCTGCAATCCGGCTACACAGGCCAGGGATCTGAACTGGCTCGATGAGAAGTATGAGGTGACCGCCATTCAACCCGTAGATATGTTTCCCCATACATTACATATTGAAAACGTAGTGCAATTGAAGCTGAAGGCCTGACGGGTGGTTAAAATAAAAGTATTTTTGTTTTATGAGTGATTTCCGATTTACAAGACCTAACAGATTTCCACCTGTCATAAAAAACCTGATCATTATTAATGTCCTGGTTTTTATCGCGCAGTCTACGCTGGGCGGAGGTACCAACAGGATCGAAAATCTTTTCGCGCTGCATGATATTCATTCGATCTTTTTCGAGCCACACCAGTTGCTGACGCATATGTTTATGCATGGTAACCTCACGCATCTTTTATTTAATATGTTAGCCCTGTGGATGTTTGGAAGTATGCTGGAGAATTACTGGGGTGCAAAACGATTTCTGCAATTTTACCTGATATCGGGACTGGGTGCCGCGGTATTGCACCTGGTCGTCCTGTATTTCGAAATGGAGCCCATCGTACAGGCTGTAAAGACTTTGCCGGCACATCAGCAACTGGAGTATATTGAATCGCCGATGTATAAAGTAAATATCGCGACCGTAGGCGCATCGGGAGCTGTTTTTGGCTGCCTGGCAGCATTTGGCTATCTTTTTCCTAACTCGCTTATCTACGTATATTTTCTATTTCCGATTAAAGCCAAGTGGTTTGTGATCCTGTATGGTGCGCTCGAATTATCACTGGCGGTACAAAATTCGGCGGGTGACAATGTTGCCCATTTCGCGCACCTTGGAGGCGCAATTACCGGCTTTATTATTGTCTGGATTTGGAACAAAACCAACCGAAAAACGTTGTATTAACTGTGAGAAAGCTATGGCGTACCACGAACAACAATACAGAAGGCGACTCTCGCTTGCCCAGGCCAATAATGCCCTGATCGTCCTGATAGCGATCAACCTGATCATCTTTGTGATCCTGGCGTTTTTGTTCGCTGTATTTCACCTGCGACACGAAAGCGCCGCCGAGGCAAAGCATCTGTACGACACAAATATCCTCAGCCAATTTGCCCTTTCTGCAGATCTCAGTAAAATAGCTGCAAAGCCCTGGACCGTTTTCACCCATATGTTTACCCACGAAAGTGTATGGCACCTGCTGGGAAATATGCTGTGGCTCTGGGTATTTGGTTATATATTCCTCGACCTTACCGGCAATCGCAAGATCATTCCGCTGTATTTATATGGAGCGCTGGCAGGAGCTCTCGCATTTGTGCTGGCGTATAATTTTCTCCCGGGATTAAAATCTTCCTTACCCTTTATAAAGGCAGTAGGTGCATCAGCCGGGGTGATGGCGATCGCTGCAGGCGTAACTACCATTTCGCCGGGATACCGCATCTTTCCCATGCTTTTTGGGGGCATACCCGTCTGGGTATTGATGGCCGTGTACCTGCTCATCGACCTGGCTAGTATTCCGCTTAGTAATCCGGGTGGTCATATCGCTCACCTGGTGGGAGCACTGACAGGCTTCCTGTTTATTTATTTCTTCAGGAAGGGCTTTGACTGGAGTGAATGGATGAATAAATTTTTCGACTGGATCACCAACCTGTTTAACCCCGACAAACCTAAAAAAGGTAAAAACATTAAGCAGGAACTTTTCTACAAATCCGATAAACAGCCTTACCGCAAAACTCCAAATATCACCGAGCAAAGGGTGAATGACATACTCGACAAGATCAGTCAAAAAGGGTTTAGTAGCCTGTCTGATGAGGAAAAGGAAATTCTGAAGCGCGCCAGCCAGGAGTAGAGAGAAGGGCGTGCAAACCTGGGGGACAGAGTTAACGTAACACTAGCATCGTTTTTTGTAATTTGCGTGAATGGCAAGCAAGCTCCGCATTTTTACCAAACGCGTCCTTGTTTTAATCAATTACGGGGTCGTTTTTGTGTTTTTGCTCGCCTGCCTGGCGCCGTATCTGGATCCTCAGTCCTGGTGGTTCATCTCTTTTCTCGGCATGTTGTTCCCTTTTCTTTTGTTGGCCGTTGCCGGTTTTTTCGCGTGGTGGTTATTTGTAAAAAGAAAGTATGCCTGGATCTCGGCTATCGCACTACTACTAGGCATTAAAAGCATCAGTGTTTTTTACGCTTTTAATTTTCCCCGCGGATTTAAAAAAGAAAAGAGCCCCAATTCCATCCGTATCGCTACCTGGAATGTTGCGCGTTTTATTGAAATGAAGAGAAACAACAACAAGGGAAGCCAAACCCGCAAGAAGATGCTGGCGGAAATAAAGCAGGTGAACGCGGATATTATCTGCCTGCAGGAGTTTTTTCATTCCTACGACTCCGCTTTTTACCAAAACCTCGACTATATACGTGATAGCCTTAAGTATCCTTATCATTATTATTCACATGATATTGATGGCGACAAGCATTTTACAGGCAATGCTATCTTCTCCAGGTTTCCTATCATCGACAGCGGACTGATCCGCTACCCTCGCCCCACTCTCCCCGAGGCCCTCATGCATGCAGATATCCGACTTAGAAATCGTATTATCAGGGTATACACCACACACCTGCAATCGCTCCAGCTGGGGAAAACAGATTATGAACGCATCGAAAGGATCAAGGGTGGGGATGAAGGACTGGTCAGTAATTCAAAAACAATTTTCTCCAAGGTCAAAAAAGGGGTCGTCAATCGGAAAATACAAACCGATATTATCAAACAGGTATTGGGGGATAGTCCATACCCGGTCATTTTTTGCGGCGACCTAAATGATATTCCAAACTCCTACACCTATTTCAAGATAAGGGGTGAGATGCAGGATGCTTTTTTGAAGAAGGGTTTTGGGATCGGGCGTACGTTTAGCGCCATCTCACCTACCCTGCGTATCGACTTTATTTTTGCCGACCGGCGGTTTCGAATAAACCAGTTCCGGCGAATCGCCAAAAATTATTCCGACCATTATATGCTGGTATCGGATATCGAGTTAAAGACCATGTCAAACCGGCCGCGATAAGGAAATTGGTAAAACGGAACTCCGTTCCGTTGTCACTGAATTCGTTAGTTAATGATAAATTATTGTGGATGCCGGAACTCTGTTCCCGGCGAATAGAACGGAACAGAGTTCCGTTATCCTGGTGGCTGCATTCACAATCCTTACCGTCTTCATTCTTCCCGGCTATTGTCAATCCTCCCGTCTTCCCGGCCCAAAAGCAATCGGAATACGCCCATTTATAACAGATAAACAACCCTTTATTTCGCTATTTTTGCCGCACTTTTTAACGATAATATGCGTGAGCTGAAAGTTTATAATTCGCTGACCAGGACAAAACAGGTCTTTCAACCGATCACACCGGGACATGTAGGGCTTTATGTATGCGGACCAACGGTTAGCGGTGAAAGCCATCTCGGCCATGCCAGACCCTATATTACCTTTGATGTGATCTACCGTTACCTTACCCATTTGGGTTATAAGGTCAGATATGTTCGCAATATCACCGACGCCGGGCATTTTGAAGAAGAAGGCCGTGAGGCAGAGGATAAGATCTCAAAGAAGGCCATACTGGAGAAACTGGAGCCCATGGAACTGGTTCAGAAATATACCAACCTGTTTCATTGGGCCATGCAACAGTTCAATACACTGCCGCCCTCCATTGAGCCAACAGCAACGGGCCATATTGTAGAGCAGATCGGTATGATCGAAAAGATCATTGAAGCCGGTTTCGCATATGTGGTGAATGGTTCGGTGTATTTTGATGTAAAAAAATATGCTTCATCACACGATTATGGTAAACTCAGCGGTCGCGTGATCGATGATCTGCTGGAAACCACTCGCGACCTTGAAGGCCAGGAAGAAAAAAGAGATAAAGCTGATTTTGCGCTGTGGAAAAATGCGGCGCCCGAGCATATTATGCGCTGGCAAAGTCCATGGGGAATTGGATTTCCCGGTTGGCATATTGAGTGCTCTGCCATGGCCACAAAATACCTGGGTGCCCAGTTTGATATTCATGGCGGCGGGATGGATCTTTTATTTCCCCACCATGAGAGCGAGATCGCCCAAAGTACGATCTGCAACCACAAACCTCCGGTTCGTTACTGGATACATAACAATATGATCACCATCAACGGCAGGAAGATGGGAAAAAGCTACAACAACCAGATCAAGTTGACGGAGATGTTTAGCGGCACCCATCCCCTCCTGGAGAAAGCTTATCA
>JAEYVW010000102.1 GCA_023429365.1 Bacteroidota bacterium | reverse complement strand
TGGGTTTTTGTTAAAGGCCGGTAAAGCGCTGTGCGCAAAAGTACAAAGGCAGCTTTTAAAAAGCTATTTTTGGAAATCTGGTATCATTTAGGTTTGATAATAGCCGGTGAGCCGGTAAGACGGTGAGAAACGGTTAATAGCGTATTATTCTTAAAATTAGCCGGTGAGCCGGTGAGCCGGTAAGACGAGGAGAGGGTCGATACAGTTTTTTCTTTCCGTCTTTCCGCCTTCCCGGCAAAAATACAATTCATTACTAATAGTAAAAATAATGGCCATCGCAAAAATCATTTGGATCGACGACGAAATTGAGAGCCTGCAATCGCAAAAATTTTTTCTTGAAAATAAAGGATACGAAGTACAAACATTTACCAACGGGTTTGATGCCATCGACTATGTGCGGGACAACCTTGTGGATGTGGTATTGATCGATGAGACCATGCCCGGGATCACAGGGCTTGAAACACTGGCAAAAATTAAAGAGATCAACCAGTCGCTGCCCGTGGTGTTGATCACAAAAAATGAAACGGAGAACCTGATGGATGAAGCCATCGGGTCACAGATCACCGATTACCTGATCAAGCCGGTGAATCCCAATCAGGTCTGGCTAAGCCTGAAAAAGATCATCGACAATAAAAGGCTGGTTGCAGAACGAACAACAACTGCCTACCAACAGCAGTTCCGTAACTTATTCATGGCGCTCAACAGCAATCCCGACTATAACGAATGGATGGATATCTACAAAAAGCTCGTGTACTGGGAACTGGAAATGCAAAAAAGTGATAGCCCCGAAATGCAGGAGATCCTGCAAAGCCAGAAGAGTGAGGCAAATACGGAGTTTTTCAAGTTTGTTTCCCGCAACTACGCAGGGTGGGTGAAACCTAAAAGCACAGATGGTCCTGTGATGAGCCATTCGCTGGTACAGTTTAAAGTATTACCCCATGTTGAAAAAGGCACACCATTGTTTTTTGTACTGATCGATAATCTTCGTTTCGACCAGTGGAAAGCCATACAACCCATTTTTGCGGAAAGCTTCCGGATCCTGGAGGAAGATAGTTTCTACAGCATTTTGCCAACGGCTACGCAATATTGCCGGAATGCCATTTTCGCCGGACTGATGCCGGTTGATATTGAAAAGCAGTTTCCCAATCAGTGGAAGAATGATGAAGAAGAGGGAGGAAAGAATTTATATGAAGAAGAATTCTTCCGGGCACAGTTAAAAAGGTTGGGAAAAGCAGATCTAAAAGTGTCATATACCAAGGTTTTGAATAATAACGCGGGTCTCGACCTGGTCAATAATATTCACAACCTGATGAATAACGATATCAATGTGATCGTGTACAATTTCGTTGATATGCTCAGTCATGCCCGTACGGAAATGGAAGTACTGAAAGAGTTAGCAGGTGATGAAATGAGTTACCGGAGTATCACTGCATCATGGTTTGAGCACTCGCCGCTACACCAGGCTCTGAAAAAGATCGCAGATAAGCAGATCAAGATCGTATTGGCGACCGATCACGGCAGTGTGAGGGTGAAAACGCCATATAAAGTAATAGGTGACAAACAAACGACCACCAACCTTAGGTACAAACACGGGCGGAATCTTAATTACGAACCAAAGGAAGTACTTGCTTTCCGCGACCCCAGGGAGATTGGATTACCCTCGCCAACGATCAACTCTTCGTTCATCTTTGCGAAGGAAGATAGTTTTCTATGTTACCCCAACAATTATAACCATTACGTAAACTATTATCGTAATACATTTCAGCACGGCGGTGTAAGCCTCGAAGAAATGATCGTACCGGTGATCAAGATGCAAAGCAAGTAGCCCAAAACTGCGCAGGGAATGTGGAAAAGTATTGATATCGAAAACAGGTGAAGCAGTAGCTTCGCAATGGTAAGTATTTGCATTTGGAACACTAAAATTTTTGAACCTCGGAATGAGATATACGCAAACTACTTTAGATAAACTGGAAGCTATTACAGAGCAGGCAGGTTATGTTATACGCTATGAAAGAGGCACTTTCCAAAGTGGTTATTGTATCCTGGAACAAAAGAAAGTGGTGGTGCTGAATAAATTCCTGCAATTGGAAGGTCGCATTAATACCCTGGCAGAACTTATCCCCCAGCTTGAGATCAATGCTGACTTACTTACCGACGAATCAAAGAAATTATACCTTGAAGTCGTCTCGCGGCTCGAGACCGAAGAAAACGGATCGGGGTCTGTTTAAAAATAACAAGTGATTCTGAGACCTAATATGTTTTAACGTGTTATGCGTTAACTTTATACCGTGTCTTGTCCCCCCCTCAAAATAACTTTTCTTGGTACCGGTACCAGCAGTGGTGTGCCTATGATCGGATGCGATTGTGAAGTATGTACTTCCACCGACAAAAAAGATAAACGACTTCGTTCGAGTATACTGGTGGAGTCGCCGCATACGCGGCTAGTAGTAGATACCGGGCCCGATTTCCGGTACCAAATGCTGCGCCAAAACGTGAAAAAGCTTGATGCGGTAGTTTTCACACATCCGCACAAAGATCACCTGGCGGGACTGGATGATATCAGGGCGTTTAATTTTTTCCAACGCAGGCCTATTGATGTGTACGCCGATTCGCTAACAGAAGAAGCAGTACGCCGCGATTTTTATTATGCGTTCAGTGATACAAAGTATCCCGGGCTTCCAGAACTAAACCTTAGCACCATATCCGAAGAACCGTTTATGGTAGGCGATATTCCCGTGACACCTGTCCCGGTTTGGCACCTGAAAATGCCGGTGATGGGATTTCGCTTTGGCAGGTTTACGTATATTACTGATGCTAACCGGATCGAAGAGGAGTCAAAAGATCTGATCAGGGGCAGCGAAGTGCTGGTACTGAATGCCCTTAGAAAAGCGAAACATATTTCGCATTTCAGTCTTGAAGAGGCCATCGCCCTGGCAGGTGAGGTAAAGGCGGGCACCACTTACTTCACACATATCTCACATCAGCTGGGCAGGCATGCCGAAGTTGAAAATGAACTCCCTGCGGGTATGCACCTGGGTTATGACGGGCTGGTTCTTGAGTTTGCAGGAGTTAATTGATACATATTTCTGAAGCTAACACTTGTTAGTTTCAAATAATTTTATTTAC
>JAEYVW010000018.1 GCA_023429365.1 Bacteroidota bacterium | reverse complement strand
TGTACGCAAGGTGCTGGGTGCTTCCGTCGCCAATATCACGACACTGCTATCTATAGATTTTTTGAAACTCGTAATGATCTCGTTCCTGATTGCCTGCCCCGTGGCCTGGTGGATGATGGTGAAATGGCTACAGGAATATCCTTACCGGGTTTCGATCCAATGGCAGGTATTCGTTTTCGCGGGTTTTCTGTCGTTATTGATATCAATACTGACTGTTAGCTACCAGTCGATCAGGGCGGCGGTGGCTAATCCGGTGAAATCTTTGAGAACGGAGTGAGATGGAGGTTGAGGTTGAGATTGAGGTAGAGGTTGAGGTAGAGGTTGAGGTTGATTCGGCATTTATAGAAAGATATAACCGGCCGGCTGCGGTTTGCAGCGGGCAGATTTGGAGGTATAGAACTAAATATAATCGAATTATGTTCCTGAAGAATTTTAGAGTTGCTTTTCGATCATTAAAGAAAAGCCCATTTTATGCAATCACCAATATAACGGGATTGGCTATTGGCATTACCTGTTGTTTGCTGATCCTCTCTTTCGTTAAGTTCGAGTTAAGTTTCGACCAGTTTCATGCAAAAAAGGATCGCATTTATCGCGTCAATTACGACGTGCTGATGGGAGGTAGCCAGACGATTTCCCCGTCAGTACCGGTATTTGTATCACCGGAGTTAAAGAAGAGATTTCCGGAATTAGAAGATGCAACGAGGTTTTCTCCTGAGTGGTCATCGATCACGATAAGGCATGACAATGTATATTTTGACGAAAAAGGATTCTGTTATGCAGATCCCAATTTCTTTGAAGTATTCGACTTTAAAGTGGTGTCGGGCGATTTGCATAACGCGCTACGCAAACCCAACACCGTAGTGATTACAAACGATATAGCCCGAAAATATTTTGGAAAAAAAGATCCGATAGGTCAACATTTACTTTACAATAACAAAAAGGAGTTTATCGTCACTGCAGTCATAGAGAATATGCCCGGGAACTCACATTTTAATTTTAATTTTCTCACGTCATTTTATAGTAACCCTGGCTTTGGTTCCCTGGAGACAGATATTACCTGGAACAATCCCAATTACGCTACGTATTTGCTCTTAAGACCTGGGGTTAGTTTGACCAGCCTTTCCGACAAAATTGAGGCATGGGTGAACCCGCCATCTGAGGCAAAACGACCGAATGGCAGTAACGCAGTGCACCTGAAACTAGAGTCCCTGAATGACGTGCATTTCAATACAGAAGTATTTAACTATGATAACCGGCTGGTTATAACTGATAAAAGGTATATCCATATTTTTATTACCATTGCGTCACTTGTCTTATTGATCGCCTGTGCCAACTACGTGAACCTATCCACTGCAAAAACCTCGGTGAGGGCAAAAGAAGTAGGGGTAAGAAAAACGATCGGTGCTGGTTACTGGCAGTTATTTGTTCAATTCATTGCTGAATCATTTTTACTGGTGGCAACGGCAGTCGCGATTTCTATTTTTGCGGTATACCTGTTGCTGCCCTACCTGAACAATCTGTTGGGGAAGACCATCCCTTTTTATCTTTTCGATCGTAATTTTTTCCCTGGCATCGTTGCAGGAACCATCTTAATTTCCTTGTTAGCCGGCTTCTATCCCTCGATGGTGCTTTCCCGTTTAAAGCCACTAAAAATTATTAATCCACTGTCTGCTACCATGGGCAGGCCAGTATATGCTTTGCGCAAAGGCCTGGTGGTATTTCAGTTTACCATATCTATTATTTTGATTTTGGGAGCAATCATTGTGAGGTCCCAGCTTCAGTTTATGCAATCGGGAAAGCTTGGATTAGACAAGGACCAGGTAATTCTGATTAAAGGTAATTCGGATATAAGGAGTAATCTTGGCGCTTTCAGCGGCGAGTTAAGAAAGATCAACGGCGTACAGGACTTGACATTAGCGTGGCGGTCGCCTTTTCAAACGGTTGCAGGAAATGGATTTTCAATCAATCCCAACCCCATTAATGCCGATGACTGGCATGTGGTAGGAGGTATTGCTGCTGATCAGAACTACCTGTCAACCCTGGGCATACCTCTGCTGGCGGGAAGGAATTTTGATGTGACCAAAATAAAAGGAGATAGTACAATAAATGAATTTATTGTAAACGAAGCTTTCCTGCGTCATTACAACCTGAAAGCAGATGATGTTATCGGTAGAAAGGTGATACTGGGTCTCACTGGTGATGGTACAATTACGGGGGTAATGAAAGACTTCCACATTAGCTCCATGCATAGCTCAATTGAGCCGGTAGTATTATTTAATAACCCAGGGTATTTTGGTAGTATCTTATTGAAGGTGGATATGAACAGGCTTTCATCAGTTTTAGGAAACCTGGAGAAGGCATGGAAAGCTGCGGTGCCCAATCGTCCATTCAATTATTCTTTTCTCGATGAGGAGTATGATGCTATGTACCGTACGGAGCAGCGCCTGGGAACACTGATGTCATTGTTCAGTTCCCTGGCCATCATTATCACCTGTCTTGGTCTGACTGGTTTAATGACGTTTATGGTAGTACAGCGTACCAAGGAGATAGGGATCAGGAAAGTATTAGGGGCGTCCGTATCAAATGTTGCAGCAATGCTTTCTAAGGATTTCTTAAAGCTGGTAGTGATTGCCATTGTAATCGCTTTGCCGGTTGCTTATTGGGCTATGGACAAATGGCTACAGGATTTTGCTTATCGGATCAATATGGAAGTATGGATGTTTGCCTTAGCTGGATCATTAGCTGTTGTTGTAACATTATTGACGATTAGTTCTCAGTCCATCCGTGCTGCCAGTGCAAACCCGGTAAAATCATTGAGGACGGAGTGAGATGGAGGTTGAGGAGGTAGAGGTTGAGGTCGGGTCAGGATTTCTTAAAACTGGTGTTGATTGATACTGTAATCGATTGGTCGGTTGCTTATTGGGCTATGGACAAATGGCTACAGGATTTTGCTTATCGGATCAGTATGTATGGATGTTTGGACTGGGAAACGCCAAGGACACATGTAAGAAAAGCAGTTTCGATTTCTTCTTCCGCGATGGTTAAAATGAGGTAGCATATGATTAAAAATTATTTAAAGGTTGCTTTTCGGAATCTTTGGAAGAACAAGGGTTTCACCGCCATCAATATACTGGGATTAGCTATCGGGATTGCAGCCTGCATCCTCATCATGCTCTTTGTGTCGTATGAAAAAAGTTTCGACAGTCAGCACAAAAAAAATATCTACCGGCTCGATGAGGTGCAAAAATTTGAAGGGATGGTCCAGCCACAGAATGTGGCTTTGTCGATGTATCCCATGGGCCCTACTTTGCAGGCCGAATTTCCGGAGATAAGAAATTTCACAAGGGTACGAGCAGCAAATAAAATGGATCTTACTCACGGTGATAAACGTATTTTCCTGCCCCGGGTTTTATATGTTGACTCAACTTTTCTGCAGCTTTTCGACTTTGAGCTAGTGAGGGGCGACCGGAAAACCTTACTGGAAAAGCCCAATAGTATAGCACTAACAAAAGAAAGCGCTGAGAAAATCTTTGGAAAGGAAGACCCGATCGGTAAAACGGTTACCAAATTCGTAGGCGACACCATTAGTTTTACTATCACAGGGATTTTGGAAAATTCGCCTCAAAATTCCCACCTGCAATTCGACGCCCTGGCTTCCTTTAACACGATTGCCGGCCCCCGGAATATGGGCAACTGGGGTGGCAACTGGCTAACCACTTATCTCGAACTGGCAAAGGGTGCAGATATAGCGGCACTTGAAAAAAAGTTCCCCGCTTACCTAAAAAAGTATATGGCTGACGGTGAGGGATGGAGATTTTATGAGTTATTCCTTCAGCCGTTAAGTAAAGTTCATGACCATTCGACCGATATAACCCATGATTATCTGAATTATCAAAAGTTTGATAATAGTTACACGTATATATTTTCTGTCATTGCGATCATCATCCTTTTTATCGCGTGTATCAATTTTATGAATCTTTCAACAGCACGTTCAGCAGAAAGGGGGCGGGAAGTTGGAATTCGTAAAACTATCGGCGCCGGAAGGTATCAACTGGCGGGTCAATTCCTGGGTGAATCCGTGCTATTGTCTTTGATCGCATTGTTAATTGCTATTGCGATAGTTAAGCTATCGTTGCCTGCCATCAATAATTTGAGCCAGCGGAAACTTGAATTATCATTGTTCAATTTGCCGCTCATGCTGTTGTTATTGGGTGGAGCGATTATTACGGGTATAATAGCGGGCCTATACCCGGCTGGATATCTTTCTTCTTTCAAGCCGGTAAGAGTTCTGAAGGGTTCGATGCAATCGGGTAAAAGTAAAAGTGCCTTTCGCAATACATTAGTGATTGTTCAGTTTACCGGTGCAGTATTATTGATCATCGGAACTGTGTTTGCAGTGCGTCAGCTGACATTTATGCGCACCAGGGATACTGGTTTCAATCGCGACCAGGTAATGATCATTCCACTGAACCGGATCACGTCCGGTCGATATGCAGTGCTAAAGCAGGAGCTTTTAAACAATTCGCTGGTCAGTAATGTATCCGCATCACAGCAGACGCTGGGAAACAATTTGCACCAGGCCGGAATGATATTTCATGGTGGCGGGCCAGCCAGGCAACTTACTTCTTCACAGGTTGTCGTGGATCCTGATTACCTCAGACTTTACAAGATCGGTTTATTAGCGGGCAGGGATTTTCAGGATGGTTCAAATGACTACGGCCGGGCTTATATCGTGAATGAGACGATGGCGAAGGAACTCTTAAGAGACAATCGAGGTGAAAATTATGAATCACTCATTGGAAAGCGTTATGGATTTAATGGGATGGATTCGACCGGGTTTATTGCCGGAGTGTCCCGTGATTTTCATTTTAATTCCCTGCACCATAAGATCGAAACGCTAAGTATATTTTGTCAAAAGGATTGGGGATATAGTGAAGCCTCTGTACGGATCAATGCCGACAGGGCCGGGGATGCTATCACTTATATTGGCAAAGCATGGCAGAAGGTAAATCCCGATCAGCCTTTCGAGTATCAATTCCTGGATGAGCATTTTGAAGAAATGTATCACGCCGATAAAGCTGTGAGCAGGGTAGTGGCGATACTCGCTGGTCTTGCCATTTTTATCTCCTGCTTAGGCTTATTTGGGTTAGCATCTTATGCCGCGGAGCGAAGGGTAAAGGAAATCGGGGTTAGAAAGGTATTGGGTGCATCGGTGCAAAATATTACATCAATGCTGTCAAAAGATTTTTTAAAGCTGGTCCTTATCTCGAACCTCGTGGCCTGGCCGATGGCGTGGTTAGGGGTTAATCGCTGGCTGCAGGACTTCGCATACCGTATCCCGTTGAGCTGGTGGGTATTTATTACAGCAGGAGTGGTGTCGTTGTTGATAGCCTTGCTGACAGTTAGTTTCCAGGCCATAAAGGCGGCAACGGTCAATCCCGTAAAATCATTGCGAAATGAATAGTGCAAAGGCGGTTTCGTTATCGTTACTCGTGATTTGGGAATACATTAATTCGAAATAAAAAACATGATCAGGAATTATTTTACCATAGCGTGGCGCAACCTTTTAAGAAAGAAAGGTTTTTCATTTATAAATATTGCCGGGCTGGCTATTGGTATGGCAGCGGCCGTTCTAATTTTTCTCTGGATACATAACGAGGTCAGCTACGATAATTTTCACGAGAAAAAAGACAGGCTGTATCAGGTATGGAATCGCTATACAACAGATGGGGAAACTAATTGTTGGTCGCGAACGCCTATGCCAATGGCAGCCGCCATTTCACAGGATTATCCTGAAGTGGAGCTGACAACAAGGCTCAATTTTTTACCCCCTGTAAAAATAGCGTTTGGTGAAAAGCAGTTTTATGGGAGTGGCAGAATTGTGGATTCCACTTTTCTCGACATGTTTACCTTCCCTGTAGTTAAAGGGAATTCATCCACTGCGTTGCATGATGTTTCTTCTATCGTACTGACAGAAGCGCTGGCCAAAACGATTTTTGGTGATGATGACCCGATTGGTCAAACACTGAAATTAGATAATATCGACCTTTTCAAAGTATCAGCTGTGGTAAAGGCGCCACCTGACAATAGCCAGTTCGAGTTCCAGTTCCTGATTCCATGGTCCTACCTGCGTGCAAAAGACAGGGAAAACTCATATTGGCCAAACAATTCTATCGATACCTATGTGCTGTTAAAGGAAAATTCTTCATTTTCATCCGTTGCGTCCAAAATAAAATCGCTTCGTAAAAAATATGATAAGGATGACCCCGATATGGAGACCTTCCTGTACCCGATGAGCCGGTGGAGACTGTATAGTTCGTTTGAAAACGGGAAAGAGTCGGGTGGACGTATTGAACTGGTTCGATTGTTCAGCATCATTGCGGTGTTTATCCTGTTGGTGGCCTGTATCAACTTTATGAACCTGAGTACGGCCCGGAGTGAGAAGCGCGCCAAAGAAGTAGGCATACGAAAAGTAGTGGGTGCGGGAAGAACTTCCCTGGTATCGCAGTTTCTTGGTGAGTCAGTCATGCTGGCTTTTATCGCCGGTTTATTTGCGATGATCATTGTACAGTTTTCGTTGCCTGCGTTTAATGACCTGGTAGATAAGAAATTGTTTATTGATTTTACTAATCCATATTTCTGGCTTATCGGACTGGGCTTTGTTGTTATCACCGGCGTTTTGGCCGGCAGCTATCCTGCGGCTTTTCTTTCGGCATTCAAACCGGTTCACGTTTTGAAGGGAGGTCTGAAGGCCGGAGATTCATCACTGGTTACACCACGTAAAGTGCTGGTGGTTGGACAATTCACTTTTGCTATTGTGTTGATCATAGCAACAATTGTGGTACGCCAGCAGATACAAAAAGCGCAAAACCGGCAGACGGGGTATGCAAAAGACCAGCTTGTATATCATTTTACTGAAGGTGAATCAGCGAAAAATTACTCCCTAATAAAAAACGAATTGCTTTCAACTGGTACAGCGGTATCGGTGACGATGACCAGTTCTCCGGTAACCGAAGGGTGGAGCAATTCATGGATGATTGAATGGCAGGGTAAAGATCCAACTGATAAGACGATCATAAACACGTTTTGCGCTGATGATGCGGTAACAAAGACACTAGGGTTACAACTGGTTGCCGGGCGTGATTTCGACCTGGCTAATTTCCCAACGGATTCCAACGCGGCGATATTAAATGAATCAGCCGTAAAGCATATGGGATTTAAGGAGCCGCTTGGTCAGGTAATTAGGGACATGGGACAGGAATGGCATGTTGTGGGTGTTATAAAGGATTTTATTATCAATTCCCCATACCAGCCTATGGAGCCAATGTTCATCGCGGGCGCCAATGGTTGGTTTAACGTGATTCATATCAAACTGAACGGGAGCAATCCAACTGAGCGGAACATTGCATCACTGAAAAGTATTTTCAAGAAATTCAACCCTGAGTACGAAGTAAATTATCGCTTTGCCGATGTACAATATGCGCGAAAATTCAGTGATGAGAGAAGAACAGGTACGCTTGCCACATTATTTGCAATACTTACCATTGTCATTTCCTGTTTGGGACTTTTTGGGTTATCTGCTTATATGGCAGAGAACAGAACAAAGGAGATTGGCGTTCGGAAAGTACTTGGCGCTTCTGTTTCAAGCATCACACTGCTGCTGTCGGGGGATTTCATCAAACTGGTGGTAGTGTCGTTCGTCATTGCTACACCAATTGCGTACTGGCTAATGCATACCTGGCTACAGAGTTTTCCATACAGGACCAGTCTGTCCTGGTGGGTCTTTGTGATGGCGGGTATGGGAGCCATACTGATTGCATTAATATCGGTGAGT
>JAEYVW010000473.1 GCA_023429365.1 Bacteroidota bacterium | reverse complement strand
TCACAAACCTCCGCAACCAGGTGATCGAAAATTACATGAGTGACCCCGCGGCTGTTAGCAGGCTTACGCAGGAAGCATTTCAACGCAGCCAGAAGGACATACATGCTGCTCATATTTTCATTTCCTTTAAAAACGCGGCCGGTAAGCCAGATTCCGCCTCAGCCCGTGAGAAACTTGCGCAGGTTGAAAAACGACTGGCCAAAAAAGAAAATTTTCTCACTATAGCGCAGGAACTCTCCGATGATCCATCGGCAAAGACCAATAAAGGCGACCTGAATTATATCACGGTATTCACCCTGCCTTACGAATTTGAAAACATCGTTTATTCAACACCGGTTGGCAGGCATTCAAAGCCCTATACTTCAAATGCTGGTTACCATATCTTCAAAAACCTTGGTGAAAGAAAAGCGCTTGGAAAAATAAAATTGCAGCAGATATTGTTGGCTTATCCTCCAGGTGTGGATGAGCAGGGCAGGAAAAAGATCGCAGGGCTGGCTGATTCACTCTATCAGCGGATCCAGGCGGGTGATGATTTTGGCAAACTGGCTGCCGCCTTTAGCAACGACTATATTAGCGCGGCTGTTGATGGTAATGTACCTGAAATACACGTTGGTCAATTTGATCCGATTTTTGAAAAAACCGCCTGGGGCCTAAAAGATGGAACCGTTGGTAAGCCTTTTGCAACCTCGCACGGCTATCATATAGTAAAGAAAATTTCCGCTACGCCGGTTGTCACTAACTCAACCGACAGGGCTAATAATAACGAACTCCAGCGTAAAGTACAAACCGATGACAGGTGGAAAACATCGAAGGATTTCATCTACACCGCAGTAAAAAATAAGGCCGGTTTTAAAAAAGCAGCCTACCGGGATGATGCTTTATGGGCATTTACCGACAGCATTTTCGATCGCACGCCCCTGGGTATTGGAAAAGACCTGAATTATCAATCGCCATTGTTTACCGTGGGTGATACGACGATCCGCACGCAGGATTGGATAAACTATGCGCAGGCTAACCGTAACAAAGCAGATCGCAGTGGTGTTAAGTCTTATCCCGTACTGATGGATGAATTCGGCAAACAGGTGATGTATCAATATTATCGTGATCATCTTGAGGACTTCAATGATGAGTTCAGCTACCAGATGGATGAGTTTCGGGACGGAAATCTTTTCTTCGAGATCATGCAACAGGAAGTCTGGAACAAAGCCCAGTCCGATACAACGGCCTTACTTGCTTTGTATGAGAAAAATAAAACAGCTTACTACTGGAAACAAAGTGCTGATGCCGTCATCTTTTTTTGCGCTGATGCGACCGTGGCCAAATCGATGGCTGATAAATTGAAAAAAGATCCGTCTGCCTGGAGATCGGCAATAGAGGAGGAAGGAGAAAAAGTGGTTGCGGATTCAGCGCGGTATGAATGGACCTTAATTCCCGGCCTCGGACAAGGCATACCAGGAGACGGCGCCATTACGAATATCGCCGAAAACAAAACAGACAATACTGCTTCATTCGCTTACATCGCTAAAGTACATGCCCAGGCTGAACCTAGAACATTTAATGAAGCAAAAGGACTGGTGATGAACGATTACCAGGAATTGCTTGAAAAGGAATGGATCAGCAAACTGAAAAAGAAATACCCTGTAGTGATCAACAAAAAGGTGCTGGCTTCTATTTCAAAATAAGTGTAGAGGCGTAAGCTTATAAATTTTTTACAACATTGGCTACCATCATGGGTTTGCCAAGTGCGTAGTAATGGAGTACTGGTACGCCATTTCTCTTGAGATCTTTTGATTGATGGAGCAGCCATTCCTCACCTACTTTTATCACGTCATCATCCGTTTTACACTTCAGGATTTCGTTGGCCAGGTCGGCTGGCAGGTCAATATGAAAGGTTTTGGGCAAAACCGTCAATTGTTTCTTGCTGTAGATAGGTTTTAATCCCGGGATGATGGGAACTGTGATGCCTTCGTTGCGGCAGGCTTTTACAAATGAATAGTACTTCTCATTGTCAAAAAACATTTGTGTCACGATATAATCCGCGCCACCATCTACTTTGGCCTTTAGGTAATGCAGGTCAGTTTGCATATTGGGCGCCTCAAAATGTTTTTCCGGATAGCCGGCTACACCGATACAAAAAGTAGTTTTGTTGGTCGCCTTGAGATCCTCTTCGAGATAGATACCCGCGTTGAGATTGATTACCTGTTTTAAAAGATCGCAGGCATATTGGTGCCCGTCCAGTTCGGGTTCGAAGCTTGTTTCATTCTTGGCAGCATCTCCACGAAGCACCAGCACATTGTCAATTCCAAGGTATTGGAGGTTTAGCAGGGCGTCTTCAGTTTCATTCACGCTGAAGCCACCACAGATCAAATGCGGTACCGTGTCGACATCATATTTATTCATGATGGCAGCGCAAATACTTTCCGTACCGGGTCTTTTGCGCACAATCACTTTTTCAAAGCTACCATCACTACGCTTCTTATAAACGTGTTCACTCCGGTGATAAGTTACATTGATATATGCCGGCTTGAGCTCCATCAGGGGATCCAGGTGTTTATACAAAGCATCTATGCCTTTCCCTTTCAGGGGCGGCAGCACCTCAAACGAGATCAGGGTATCTTTGGCCGATTTAATATGGTCTATTACTTTCATTGGGGTGCAAAGCTAATGGAAAAAGGAATTTGGAATTTACCGTTGGGCCCGTCTTTCCAAAGCCCAGAGCCGGTTACTACTGGATTCATTTAACAACCAGCAGCCAAAGCGTTAAACATTTACACCTAAATTTGCCTCTATGTCGACTAGAATATTTGCGCAAAACCTGGTAAAACGCTACGGCAGCCGAACGGTTGTTAACCATGTTTCATTTGAAGTGAACCAGGGCGAGATCGTTGGTTTGCTTGGCCCCAACGGCGCCGGCAAAACCACTTCTTTCTACCAGGTGGTAGGCCTGGTCCGACCGGATGAAGGTGATGTCTATTTAAATGATGAAAAGATCACCTCGCTGCCGATGTACAAAAGAGCGCAGATGGGCATCGGCTATCTACCGCAGGAAGCATCGGTATTCAGGAAGCTTAGCGTGGAAGACAATATCTCCGCGGTCCTGGAAATGACCAAACTTTCTAAAGCAGAGCAAAAAGATAAACTGGAATCATTACTTGATGAGTTCAGGTTGCATCATGTTCGCAAAAGTCATGGCGATGTATTAAGCGGTGGCGAAAGAAGGCGTACTGAAATCGCCCGCGCCCTGGCTGTGGATCCACGGTTTATTTTACTGGATGAACCCTTCGCGGGGATCGACCCGATTGCAGTGGAAGATATCCAGGCTATTGTGGCCAAATTAAAATACAAGAACATCGGTATCCTCATTAC
>JAEYVW010000441.1 GCA_023429365.1 Bacteroidota bacterium | reverse complement strand
AAAAACCCACCTTCGCAATAGCTTCGGTGGGCTCAGCGGAGAGAGAGGGATTCGAACCCCCGGACCTGTGACAGTCAACGGTTTTCAAGACCGCCGCATTCGACCGCTCTGCCATCTCTCCGGCGCAAAAGTAAGGGCGCGAGTGAAAACCACAAAATGATTTTGTGTATTAATCTGAATTATAATAAGTATTGAAGATTTGCCACGGATTACACAGATTGCACGGATTATTTTGCCTGGAGGCAGGGGAAGAAAAGATTTTGTAAATTCTTTAGCCCCGGGGCTTTATCGGCAATTCGCCATGTTCTATCACCTTTGTCTGCATGACCACATTACGATTCTCTCCCACCCAGGCCACTTCCTTTTTATTGATAAGGTCGATCAGGATGCTGGTGGCTTTTTCAGCCTGCTCGTAGGGAAACTGTTCGACTGATACCAGGGGCGGCTCGTCGAGGTAACTGGTCATCGGGAGGTTGGCAAAACTGGCAAAGAAAATATCCTTGTTGATCTTCAGCCCCTGGCCCCGCGAATACTTAATGGCATCGAGTGCCACATAATCATTAAAGGCGATCACGGCTACAGGACGCTTTTTTAAATCAAGCAGGCGCTGCATGGCTTCAAATGTAGATTCCTTGCTGAGATCGGTTTTGACAATATAAGACGGGTCAGACTGTATCTTATTCTTTTGTAAACCTTCCTGGTAACCACTAAGTCTCTCCCCGGAGGGCAACATCGTATCAGGACCATTTATAAAACCTATCTGGCGATAGCCTTTGCTCACCAGCCAGTCGACCAACTGCATAGAACTGTTCTTGAGATCACAGGCAACCGTGAATGCGCCAGGCAGATCCGGCACCCGGTCAAAAAACACAACAGGTATGGAATATTTTTCCAGCTGACTAAAATGATCGTATGAATCTGTATTTTTTGAAAGCGATACGATCAGGCCATCCACACGATGACGCCGCATGGTGTCGACGATCTTTTTCTCGCGCTCGATATCATCGTGCGACTGACCAATCAACACGGTATAGTTATTTTCCGTCGCAATATTTTCAATACCATTGATAGCTGTAGAGAAAAACTCTTCACCGAGGTTGGGGAGAATCACACCAATCGTGGATGTCTTGCCCTGTTTAAAAGATATGGCTGCCTGGTTGGGCTCATAGTTAAGTTCCGCTGCAAGCTTTTGTACCTGCATCTTGGTACGAAGTCCAATACTGGGATGATCATGCAATGCCCGCGATACCGTCGATACCGAAACATTCAGTCTGCGGGCGATCTCTTTTATCGTGGCGGGCTTTTGGGTCATGTAGATATGTATGGACAAAGTTAATACGCAAAATACAGCTGCGTGTTAAAACGAAGAAAAATCAGTACTGTTATATTTATGTCGACACCTCCTCCCTGGCGGGCATGTATTTCTTGCTTTGTTCGATGGCATCCATGAGCTGCTCGAGGATGGCCTCTGAACTGGCATCGTAATCGATCTCCAGGGGTGGTTTGAATCGCACCGTTAGCAGGGTATTCTTCTTACGCAGTTTTAAACCTGTTTTATTGAAAGCCCGCCAGAAACCATTTATCACAACGGGTATCACGATGGGCCTGCTTTGCCTGATGATCAGCACTGTGCCCTTTCTGCCTGGCGCAAATGCCTTGGTAGTGCCTTGCGGGAACGTGATCACCCAATTCTCCTCCAGCGCCCGGGTAATCTTGCGGGTATCGGAGGGATCAAGCCCTTTGCGCGTTTCTTTCGACTCCGCATTCCAGGTGCGCTTGACCGTCAACGCACCGGCTAAAGTGAACAGCTTACTGATCCAGCTTCCATTCATGGTGGCTTCGGCGGCTACATAATTTACACGGGTAAAGGGATTCAGTAAATAATAAGGAACACCCAGCTTATTATTTTTACCCCATTTCACCGCGCAGAAAATATGGAGAAAAGTAATGACGTCGGCGAAATATGTCTGGTGGTTGCTGACAAATAAAACCTTTTGACGTGGAAGATCTTTGATATGCTCGGTACCTGAAATTTTCAGTTTGTTGATCATCGCGATACCGGGGTAGGAAAAAAGGCCAACAATAGCATACACGATCTTACGGACCAGTTGAAATTTTTTTAATCGCTCTCTAATCGAACTCATAGTCAGTTTTTAATCCGGAAACGACACATGAAATTAAACAATGCACATTAAAAAAGGCTGAATGACTTTCGTCAATCAGCCTGTATGCAACAAAAAATCAATCGTAAGGATTATTCCGGCTTTGCTTCTTCCGAACCCGCTGCTGCTTCACCACCTTCCATTTTCTTCTTCAGGTCGGCCAGCACACCCAGGTCGCCCAATGTGGCTTTTTCTACTTTACCCTGGATGTTCTTAACAGCTTTCTTGGTTTTGTCGGCTTCTGATCTTGCTTCTTTCTTCTGCGCTTCTTTTTCTTCTATCTGTCCCTGCTCCCAGATGCGGCTATGAGAAAGCACGATACGTTTCTCGTTGCGGTCAAATTCAATCACGAGGAACTGGGCTGTTTCATCAGCGCCAATACTCTTGCCATCTTCTTTGGTAAGGTGACGGTTAGGAGCAAATCCTTCGAGGCCATAAGGCAATTGAACAACCGCGCCTTTATCATCCCGACGGGTAACAGTGCCTTCATGGATAGTTCCAATTGCGAAAGTATCCTGAAGGGCATTCCAGGGATCTTCTTCGAGTTGTTTATGACCAAGCTGCAGCTTGCGGTTATCTTTATCGATACCCATGATCACCACGTCGATGTTAGAGCCCACTTTCGTGTACTCGCTGGGGTGATTGAAGCGTTTCAGCCAGCTCAGGTCACTGATATGGATCATACCACCGATACCAGGCGCCAGTTCTACAAACACACCATAGTTGGTGATGTTTTTAACCAGGCCGGTATGACGGCTGCCTTCAGCAAACCTTGTTTCAATATCATTCCATGGATCATCAGAAAGCTGTTTGATAGAGAGACTCATCTTACGGCTTCCTTTATCCAGTGTAACGATTTTGGCTTCATGCTCATCGCCCAGTTTGAAGAATTCCTTGGCGTTGATCGGTGTATTAGCCCATGTGATCTCACTTACGTGTACCAGGCCTTCTACACCAGGCATGATCTCGAGGAACGCACCATAGTCTTCGATATTGACCACTTTACCCTTCACTACATTGCCTTCAACAATTGTTTCGGGCAATACATCCCATGGATGCGGTGTAAGTTGTTTCAGACCGAGGCTGATACGTTTTTTCTCATCATCGAAATCAAGTACCACCACATTGATCTTCTGATCCATCTTCAGCACTTCAGCAGGATGCGAGATACGACCCCATGAAATATCCGTGATATACAAAAGTCCGTCGAGACCACCGAGGTCCATAAATGCACCGAAGTCGGTAATATTCTTCACCGTACCTTCCAGTACCTGGCCTTTCTCGAGTTTGCTCATGATCTCTGCACGTTGTGCTTCGATATCGCTTTCGATAAGTGCCTTGTGTGATACAACGGCGTTCTTGATCGTTTCGTTGATCTTAACTACTTTAAACTCCATGGTCTTGCCCACAAACTGATCGTAATCCGTTACCGGTTTTACGTCGATCTGTGAACCAGGCAGGAAGGTTTCCATACCAAATACGTCCACGATAAGGCCGCCCTTGGTTTTGGAGGTAACCAAACCGGTGATAACTTCACCAGTCTTATGCACTTCCATGATCCTTTCCCATGCACGGGTAATGCGGGCCTGGCGGCGGCTGAGATTCAGGTGACCGTTACGGTCTTCCTTGTCTACAACCATTACTTCCACTTCATCGCCCACTTTGAGGCCGGGTTGATCACGGAATTCATTCAATGAGATCAAACCATCACTTTTGAAACCAATGTTCAGCACCACATCAGTCTTTGTAAGACCTACCACAGTACCTTTAATCAGTTCTCCGTCATTGAGCTGAACAAAAGTGTTGTCATACACTTTGTCATACTTCTCTTTTTCATCTTTGGTGTAAGAAGTAACGTTACGTTTGTCAACGCTCCAGTCGAAATCATCGTGTGCAGTTTCGTGAGGAGCCGGGTGAGCCAGTACAGGTTCATTTGTTGTCGCTGTAGATGCTTCGGCCGTCCCGGTTTCAGCCGGTGTGTCAGCGCCTGCATGCTCCTGTGCATCAGCGTTTAGTTGTTTTTTAATAATGTTTTCAAACATGATATAAGCCCGACGGTTTTAAATCGGGGCAGCAAAGATAAGTTTTATCTGTGTAAACGGGGAGGCCGGGACAAGGATTTTTGAAATTATTCAGCTTCTTAAATAATTGATTTCTCTGGTTTTAGATCGAAATTATCATGGCGGGTTGATCCGTCCGCAGATTTTCTATTATATTCATCAAAATTAGCCCAGGTTGCTGTATCAAACGCTGAAGATTGTTGTCCGCATAGCCATGTTCATTTTCTGCCGCAGGATCATCGTCAATAACAGGTCAATGCTCAAAATGGAGGGCCCCCTGCTCCTGGCCTGCAACCATCCCAATTCCTTTCTCGATGCCATTTTGCTTGATATTTTATTCGACAAACCGATCTGGTCCCTGGCTCGCGGCGACGCTTTTAAGAAGAAATGGATCGCCCGTATCCTGCGATCATTGAAGATATTCCCAGTGTACCGGGTGAGTGAAGGAGTTGAAAACCTGAATAGCAATTACCAGACTTTTGAGGATTGCAAGAAAGTATTTCGTAATAAGGGGATCGTTTTAATTTTTAGTGAAGGTAAGTGCGTGAATGAATGGAAACTTCGCACTTTGAAAAAAGGAACGGCAAGGCTTGCGATCAGCAGTTGGGAAGAAGGCATCCCGTTAAAAGTATTGCCCGTGGGTATTAACTACAGTTCCTTCAGGCTTTTTGGAAAAAATGTATTCATCAATTTCGGCGAGCTTATTGAATATGATGATATACCTGCTGATGCACCCGATGGCATCCGTCACCAGGCTTTCAATATAAATCTGCAAACACAACTTCAGTCGCTGGTGTATGAGATCGAGAAGACGGATAAAATAAAAAAAGAAAAATTGCTGGAAAAGAAACTACCGGGATACCTAAACGCATTACTGAGTATCCCCGCGATGCTGGGCTGGCTGAGTCATCTCCCACTCTATGTGCCGGTGCAGCGGATCACGTATAAACAAACTGCCGACAACGATCACTATGATTCCGCCATGGCCGCTGTATTACTATTGATTTACCCGGTTTACCT
>JAEYVW010000410.1 GCA_023429365.1 Bacteroidota bacterium | reverse complement strand
GTCTACACCGACGCCTTCAGCCACCCAAACAAATACCTGCGAAGCCTGCGGTTTGCCATCAATAGTCCCGTCCCATCCGCGAGGATCTGATCGCAGGTCAAATATCAACTGTCCCCATCGATTGTACACCCTGAAGGATTTAAAGTCACGGATACCCATGGGTATGGGTTTGAAGTAGTCGTTCAACCCGTCGTTGTTAGGTGTAAAAGCTGTAGGCACATGAATTTTTACTTCCTTGGTGATCAGCACCAGTTGCGTATCGATGGTCACGCAACCCGCCAGTGTTTCAATGGCCACCGTGTACAACATGTCGTCGGGTCCGTCGAAGACAGGGTCAAAAATATTGGGGTCGCTCAGCTGGGAAGAGGGTGCCCATTCAAACGCGATGCCGAAATCACGTGCCGTCAGCTGATGCGGATAATCTTCTACCACATATTGCGTAGGGTACCTGATACCTGGCACCGGATCTTCGATCAGGATATCTTTTTTGCCGGTCGATATGCTGCATTTATCATTATTGGTAAGCAAAGCATAGTAGGAGCCGGTTTGCGTGACAGTAAAACGGCTGGTATTAGGAATGCTTATCGGGATATCGTCTTTAAACCACTGGATACTTGTAGTGGGTGGCAATAATAAAACTGTACTGTCGCCGGATCCAACACAATAAGCATCTTTTCCGAGCAATGTAAGCGTGGTATCGATGATGGAAGCGGTAACGATCACGGTATCCTTTGCACTGCACCCTCCGCCAAAATTAGTAGTGGTCAAAACGTACTCGGTCGTCACCCGTGGACCGGCGAAGGGATTTGCGGCACGCGAATCTGACAAGTCCATAGGCGGATCCCAATGATAAAACAGGCCTGGTTTGGGGTTAGCTCCTATTAGTACAGGTGTTTGATTACATGATAGCGTGTCCTCACCCGCAAATGATTGTATAGTCAATGTATCCACCAGCGTTGTGTAGAGTGTGTCTAGACATCCATAGCCGTCGTATGGCGTGACCTCCACCGCCAGTCGGGTTCCGGGTGGCGGTGGCGGCGAAAAGCCAATTGCCTGGTTGGTACCCAATTGCTGGGTGAAATTATTATTAAACCACTTGTAGTTCTGATAACCCCAGGGTGCCGAAACATTAATAGCAGAATCTCCCGGGCAAAAGGCGGCGCCTACAAATTCACTGCTGCATTCGGTATTGACATCTATATAAGCATAACCAAAGTGCCGGATAAATGTACAGTCACCGGTTTTAAACATCAGCCTGATCGTTTTACCTGCATGCCCGTTTAGGTTGATCGATACTGCCGTCCAGTCTTTGCACCAGACACTGGTACTATCCGCGACGATCGGCGAGATAAAAAAGCCGGGAAGCAGTGAACCAAAGGGGAAGAAAGTAAAAGAAGAGCAGTGAATAAGCTGATTGTCCGTAACGTTAGTAATCTCAATTTCCAGTCGCGGTTGTTGATACATCTGGTGATTCGGGTCCTGGAATACAACAGCATAATGATAAATCAGTGAATAGAAATTTTGGTTGGCAGGTATTGTAAATTGATAGGCGATGCCCTCTCCCTGACCACCGGCTTCATCATTACCCAACCTGACGGAATAACCGCTGCCGTTTGGTGCCGTTGTCGGGAATCCGCCATAAGGATCAATCTGGTTGCTTTGCCTTGAATGGATCGTATGCCGGTTGAAGCTCGGGCCATTTGAAGGAAACAGATTGAAAACATGATTGCCGTTCACTGCAGCGACACTACCGGTATAGCACATCCAGTTGTCTAATGAACCCGATTCAAAATCGATATTAGGAGGGCATTCCTGTGAGTAACCCGCTTTGTTTACCAAACATATCAAATAAAAACAAAGCACAACACGTGAAAGAGAAGAGATTAACCAACTCATTTTCTTATCAGAGCCAGAAATGTTGAGCGCACGTGCCATCAAAACAATTAATATAATTTACTATTAACAAATCGTGGACCGGAACATATCGGTTGCCATGATATTGTTTGTGTTTAATCTTATCTGGTTCAAATATCTTACCTGGAATGAGTGAGTGACAATGGCGGAATCTACCCTTGAAAAAGTCGTCTTATCCCCTCCTGGCAAAACTGGATTCATTGCATTTTTACAGCGAGTTCATCACAGGTATGGGATAGTACCGGAATGGAACTTTAATTTAATAATAAAATTTCAAAATCTACTCATTATGCAAAAGATCACGCCTTTTTTATGGTTTGATGGCAGGGCAGAGGAAGCAATAAATTTTTATGCCTCTATTTTTAAAAATTCTAAAGTGACCAGTATCAGGCACTGGGGAGAAAATAGCCCATTCCCCAGTGATCAGGTCATGACGGCCGTTTTTGAACTGGATGGCATCCAGTTTTATGCTTTTGATGCTGGTCCTGTGTTCAAATTTACCGAGGCGATCTCCTTTTATGTGAACTGCAAAGACCAGAAGGAGGTGGACTATTTTTGGGAGAAACTGTTGGAAGGTGGCGAGGAAAGCATGTGCGGGTGGCTGAAGGACAAGTTTGGGGTATCATGGCAGATTATTCCTGAAGCATTACCAGGTTTAATGAACTCGCCTAACCCCGAAAAAGCGCAAAGTGTAATGGGAGCACTCATGAAAATGAGAAAAATCATCGTCGCGGATCTACAGCAGGCACATGATGCCGCCTGAGAGGGATAAAGTTTGTAATTTCAGATGCCGTTTGTTGCGGCAATAACAAACTCTACCCATACTTATGTATAACCCATCACGAAGACAGTTTTTGCAGACAACAGGACTGGTGTTTGGTGCAACTATTCTTGCACCTTCCTGGCTTACCGGAAAAAAGGGGATTTCCCTGTCATTCTCCACGCTCGGATGCCCTGACTGGGATTTTCAAAAAATTGTATCCTTCGCTTCACAACACGGCTATAAAGGCATTGAGGTACGAGGTTTACAACGACAACTTGATCTTCCGCAATGCCTTGAATTCAGCAACGCCACCCATATAAAAGCGACGATGCAGACGATGAAAAAAAGCGGCCTCACATTTATTGGGTTGGGCTCGTCGGCGACCCTTCATTTTAAGGAAGGAGAGGAGCGACAGAAAAACCTGGCGGATGGTCGGCGCTTTATTGATCTGGCGGAGAAGATCCGTTGCCCTTATGTACGGGTTTTTCCCAACAGGTTTCCGGAAGGACAGGACAAACAGGAAACTATAAAGCTTATCGTCGATGGTTTACTAGAGCTTGGGGAATATGGTAAGAAGAGATCTGTGACGGTGCTGTTGGAAACCCATGGTGATGTCGTGTGGATTTCGGACCTGGAGCAGATCATGTTAGCTGCCCGTCATAGTCATGTTGGGTTATTGTGGGATGTCTCAAATATGTGGACTATAACAAAAGAACCAGTTCAAGAAGCTTATCAACGATTAAAGCCATATATCAGGCATACACACCTTAAGGATGCAGTGTCGTTGGATGGCAAACTGCAGTATAAATTGTTAGGAAAGGGAGAAGTGCCCATTTTTGAAGCTATTAGTGCTTTGGATAAAGATGGGTATAAGGGGTTTTACAGTTTTGAATGGGAAAAAATGTGGCATCCGGAAATTGAGGAGCCGGAGGTTGCGCTAGCGGATTATAGCAGGGCGATGAAGGAGTTTTGGAATAGGTAATTGGGGTGGAATTTTTGAGCCTGCGTAGCCTGGATAAAAAACGATTTTCACCCGTGTTTTACTCATGGTTTTCTCAGGAATTTGGGTTACTAGATGTCAGAAGCTTTAAGTGTCTGACATGGATTTGGAAACCAGCCTCGAATAAAAACTTTTTTAGCCCGTGATTTACCCATGGTTTTGTCAGGAATTTGGGTTACTAGATGTCAGAAGCTTTAAGTGTCTGACATGGTAAGGAAACCAGCCTCGATTAAATACCGCTTCAAGTCCGTGGTTTGCTCATTGTTTATCCCGAATTTGAGTTACTA
>JAEYVW010000357.1 GCA_023429365.1 Bacteroidota bacterium | reverse complement strand
TGCAGCAACTCAAAACCCTGGCAGGGCGTGAGGTTTTGCAGAAACTCCTTTGAGTGTTTCCTCATTGTTAATAGTTTATTCCACTGCCATGCATAAAGTATGACAGCATACATTTTAGATTTGAAATAGATACAGTCAGGCCTTATCAAGCCTTAGTAAAAGATTGAAAAAATAGAAGGGGATAAACTATGCCCGGTTGGGTGGGGGCACGAGGAGTTCACCATGAAACGCGACATAGGTGTCAGTATTCATGCTATTGTGATAGGGAGAAATGATCGAAAATATATGATCAGGTTTATGGTGATCGTGGAGGTATTCTTCAGAAAAGGAACTGGAATTGGGAGATTTTTCTTCGGTGTTATTCCCAAAGGGGTTTGCTGCACCTTCACTCTCCTCTGAAGTATTGAAATCATGCGTGCAGGTCTTTTCATATTTTGCCATCAACTTCTGACCGGCAACTACAAACGGTGCACTGATCGTAAGCCAAAGCAAAGCCAGTACCATGCACAGGGCAGATACCATTTGAATGGGGCTATATGGCTTGCGGTTGGTCTTCATTCAGTCTTGCGAAAATAAACATTTCATTTTTCCAATCCAAACCGTTCATAGAACCTTCTTACGGGGACTAACGGTTGTTGTTGCTTAGCCATCGGCCGTGCAGGAACTTGTAACAGCAGATTTGAAAAAAAGTTTTGATTGGGGGAAAATCGGGGTATTACCCGGCTTGCGTGGTGTCAGTCTCGATCATTGGATGAATTAAACAGCTAATTTTGACTAACAACCAGCCAACTATGGAGCGATACGAGGAACTATTAAAAGATAATAAGCTTTGGGCCGCGGAAAGACTTGCCGAAGATCCGCAGTTTTTTGAACGTTTGGTACATCTTCAAACCCCCGAATTTCTCTGGATCGGGTGCAGTGATAGCCGCGTGCCTGCCAACGAGATCACGGGTACCCAGCCAGGTGAAATATTTGTTCATCGAAACGTAGCCAACCTGGTCGTAAATACCGATGTCAACCTGTTAAGTGTCCTGGATTACGCGGTTAACCACCTGAAAATAAAACATGTAATCGTTTGCGGCCATTATGGCTGCGGTGGTGTAAAGGCCGCGATGACTAAAAAGCATTTCAACCAGGTGCTGAATATGTGGTTAAGGCATATTAAAGACATCTATCGCCTGCACCGAGCAGAGGTAGAAGCCATACCCGACGAAGAAAGCCGGTTGAACCGCATGGTAGAACTGAATGTAAAAGAACAGATCTACAACCTTTCGAAAACCTCAATTATACAAAGAGCCTGGCTAAAAGACAACCGGCCACACCTGCACGGATGGGTATATGATCTGCATGACGGTATTATTAAACCTCTTATAGAACTAGAGGCAGGTAGCAACAATATTGATCCGCTATACGAATTCGAAGGTCTTTAAATACAGCTTATGCACGTTCTGAAGATATTCTCAATCTGCTTGCTTCTGGCAGCCTGTAATAATACTTCCTCGCCAAAAGACAGCACCGATGAAAAGTCCTGGGTCTTGGGGCCATTTGAAAAAGCAGATGCTGCAAACCCCGTGCTTCTACCCGATACAGGCGTTGTTTTCGATTGCCCCATTAACGGTCCTCTGAAATGGGAAGAGAAAGATGTGTTCAACCCCGCGGCTATTGTTCGTAACGATACTTTGTTTTTATTGTATCGTGCAGAGGATAAAATCGGAAAATATGCCGGCACCTCCCGGGTAGGTGTCGCCTGGAGTACAGATGGCCTGCATTTCACCAAACATCCCGTTCCGGTATTATATCCGGGTAATGATTCCCTTAAAAAATATGAATGGGAAGGCGGTTGTGAAGACCCGAGGATCGTGCAGGATGAGCAGGGAAAATATTATTTGAGCTATACATCTTATGATGGCGACAAGGCGCGATTACTGGTGGCGGTATCCGATGACCTGTACAACTGGCAGAAAAAAGGACTTGTTTTTTCAAAAGCCTACGATGGCAAATACATCAACGAATGGAGTAAGTCAGGATCGATCGTGAGTAAATATAAAAATGGCAACCCTGTAGCAGTAAAAATAAATGGTAAATACTGGATGTACTGGGGCGACACGGATGTATTTCTTGCGCATTCCGAAAACCTGATCGACTGGACGCCTGTTGAAGCTACTGAGGGAAAACTGCTTTCGGTTTTTGGACCAAGGAAAGGAAAGTTTGACAGCGACCTGGTTGAGCCTGGTCCCGCGGCGATGCTCACCGATGAGGGGATAGTCATGATCTACAATTGCCGTAATGTGCCTTCAAAAGGAGATACCAGTCTCGCAGAAGGAACCTATGCACCCTCCCAGATCCTTTTTGATAAAACAGATCCTTCCAAAGTGATCGACAGGATGGACACCTATTTTATGAAACCTGAAAAGGATTATGAAATCGAAGGCCAGGTCAACCATGTCTGCTTCGCGGAAGGACTGGTGCGGTATAAGAAAAAATGGTTTTTGTACTATGGCACGGCTGACTCCCGGATCGCGGTGGCACAGGCTGCTGGTGAATGACAATTTTTCATCCTG
>JAEYVW010000311.1 GCA_023429365.1 Bacteroidota bacterium | reverse complement strand
ATTATGAATTAGATATATATGCTCCGGATCTTCACTGATACCAGTAAAAGTGCGCCAGTCCCAGACAAAATCGGAATAGCGACCATTTCGGCCGGGGAAATTAAACCTGGTCCAGGCCTCGATAATCTCTTCTTCCGAAACAAACTCGATGCGATTATATGGGTCTACTTTCCTGGCGGGAAAGCTTTCCTTCTCGTCGGCACCATGCCTGTGATTCAACACTATGTCGGCAAGTACCTGGATATTTTGCTGGTGCAGGCGGTCAATACAATCCTGGTATTCCTGCCGGGTTCCATATCGTGTTCTGACCGATCCCTTCTGATCAAATTCGCCCAGGTCATACAGGTCATATACCGCATAACCCGGCTCCTCGGTGCCGAACGCAGATTTATAAGCAGGTGGAAGCCAAACGTGGGTAATCCCCATCGAAGCGAGTTCTTCTGCTTTATCAGAGGCATGTAGCCAAAGATTTCCTTCGGTAGAATAATACCAATGGAAGAATTGAAATAATGTGAGGTTGTTCATGATGACTTATTAATTGTGAGATGTTGCAAAATTTTCTACTGAAAGGGGCAGAACCAGGGAGATGTTATTTTCTTTAAGCGAGTTAACGATATAAAATATCGCGTCATGCCTGGCTACCATAAATCCAGGCTGTCGGTGGTTATCTATCCAGAACCAAACTGCGATTTTGATGGCGGTGAATTTTACATCGTTAAAAAACACATCGACGGGCTTACCTGGATACAGATAGCTGATTTTCGAGAGGGCTTTCATGATGGCCCCATGTGTTATTTCCAGGTCGGTATTGTGATCTATATAAAATTCGAGTTCTATACGCCGTTCAGGCGTCAGGGAATAATTGATGAGAGGTTTTTGGATCACATCCCGGTTTGGTATCATCAGGTGCAGACCAGAGAACGTGCGGATCGTAGTCGATCGCAACTGTATATCTTCTACATTGCCGATAAAATCGTTTGTCTTGATAGTATGGCCGATTTCAAATGGTTTTTTAAAAGCAATATAAACCCCCGCTATAAAATTGGCAGTGATATCCTGGAATGCAAAGCCAAGGATAATGCCGATGATGCCAGCGCCCGCCAGCAACGAGGATACGGCCTTATTAAGCTGGAGTATGTCCAACGCAATAAACAGACCTGTAAACAATACTGCTACCTGGGTGATCGTGGCTATCAGGCTGCTAACAGAAGCTTTACCAGATAGCCGGATAATAATCCTGTACAAACTGCGACGAACCAATTTGGCAACCAGGATCGCCATCAACATCACCAGTAAGGCTATTGCAAGGTTGGGCAGTATCTTCGCGAGGGAATGCCACCAGTTTTCCAGCTTATCTTCGATAAGGTTTACCCAGTCTTTCATGTCTTGGTTTTACCTGCAGGATTATTCATACATATTATAGGTGACATTTATCTGACCGCGTACTTCATCCATTGCGCGAATCATTTGCAGGCTGAACTCATGGGAGAACATTTCGCTTTCGATCTTTCCTGATTCAAGGCAGCGCAAAACCTCCTGAACTTCAAAGTGGAGGCCATGACCTTCCCACTGGCATGGATAAACGATTTTATTTTCTCCTTCCACCTCTAGTTCGATACCCGGGCATTTCTCAAACCATGGATTGAGAATGCGGATAGAGCCCCTGCTTCCATGAATTTCGGCGGGTAGTGCCGATTCAGCTTTAAGAGACGATTCCAGGACTGCATGTTGCCCATTGTTGTATTGAAACAGCATGGAGCAATCTTCGTCTACGCCTTCTTCGGTCAGGCTGCCTATTGCTTTAATGGTATCGGGTGTTCCCATCAATAGCATGGCAAGGAATACAGGATAAATACCCAGATCGAGTAATGATCCGCCGCCGAGGGCCGGATTGAAATAGCGGCTATCCGGCTCTTGCGGAGCTTTATATCCCATAGAGGCCCTCACAGAAATGACTTCGCCTATCCGATCCTGCGATAATAGCGACAAGAGTAGTTGGATGCTGGGCAGGAACCTGATCCACATACCTTCCATTAAGAAAGTCTGGTTCCGTCGGGATGCTTCTACCAGTTTTTCTGCCTGTGCCGCGTTGATAGTCATAGGCTTTTCGCAGAGTACCGGAATACGGCGCTCGAGGCAGGCCAGCGCCTGCTCATAATGATGCGGATGAGGGGTTGCAATATATACTGCCTGCAGGTTTTCGTGTTGAAGAAACGCTTCAATATCCAGGTAGCTACCGGTCACCCCGAATTCCGACGCGAATGAGTCTGTGGAATCGGCACTGTGACCGAGTACCGCTACCAGATTTTGCTGGGTTCTCACCATCTGAAGATCGCGGGTGAAATCGCGTGCTATACTTCCCGGGCCTATAATGCCCCAGTTTAAATGATCCATATTGAGGTATTGTACACCTAGTAAATCATATTATATGCCATGTTTATCCGTGAGGCTGGAGGTCGCAAACGGTCAAATGTTTTTTGCAATGAGTAAGAAAAGCCACAGTTTAAAAATTTGTTGTCACGATGTACATCACCCGTAGGGTAAATAAGCCTTTTTGTCTACTGGCATATCGTTTGACATAGTACAGGGTAACCATTTTTTTTAACATCAAAAACTAGAATACTATGCCTAACACAAAAACCAGGAAAGCGCCGGCGGGTAAGACAAAAGGTTCGAACGGAACTGCGACTGCACAATCCAATTCTCAGCTCGAAAAATATTTCATTGATGCCCTCAAGGATATTTATTGGGCAGAAAAACACCTGACCAAGGAATTGCCGCGCATGCAGAAGGCTGCAACCACGCAGGAATTGAAAGATGCGATTGAGGAGCACACAGCCCAGACAGAGGAACAAGTTGCACGTCTCGAACAAGTATTTGAACTACTGGGCAGAAAGCCTCAGGCTAAAAAATGTGAAGCTATGGAAGGACTTATTAAGGAAGGACAAACCGTAGTTGAGGAAACAGAAGATGGCAGCATGACCCGCGATGTAGGTATCATCATGTCCGCACAGAAAGTAGAACATTATGAAATCGCGTCTTATGGCGGATTGGTGTCACTTGCCACGATCATGGGTAACCAGGAAGTTGCTGACATCCTGTCGACGACGCTTGAGGAAGAAAAAGAAACTGATAGCCTGCTCACCCAAATCGCTGAAAACGATATTAACTGGGAAGCAGAACAGGAAATGGAATAAGACGATTAAGCGTGATTTATTAGCGGAGTGAGTAAAGAAAAAGGCCAGGGAATTTCCTGGCTTTTTTCATTTTTTTCACCTCTACGTTCCGATGGGCTAACACTATAATGAATCGCGACGGTTCATACTGGTATCGTTCATCATTGATGTATCCCTGTTCATCGTGTTGTCCTGTGGGGCTACAACAGTGTCGGTATTGATCGTATCGGTGGTGTCTGACTCATTGTTGCATGCAAATAATGCGGCTACGAAGAATAATAAAAACAGCTTTTTCATAATCAAATTTTTTT
>JAEYVW010000301.1 GCA_023429365.1 Bacteroidota bacterium | reverse complement strand
GAGGAATGTATAGCGATGATGAAAGAATTTCCCAACGTTTATGCTGATATTTCCGTGCTCAACAACCCGGGTATCATTCCTGCGGGTGAATTTTATAAGCTCATGAAGGAATTGATCGATGCCGGTTTGGAAGACAGGTTATTATTCGGCTCAGATAACGCGGATATTGAAAAATGCATCGCCTCAGTGGAAAACCTGGATTTTCTTTCAGAAAAGCAAAAGCAAAAAATATTTTATGATAACGCGAGGGCTTTTTTCAACGAATAAATAATTATAATGAAAATCGATTTTAAGTTTCAATTGGTTTTGATCATTGTATCGGCTTTATTTTATTTTTCCTGTAAACAGGCTGACGGGGACATTCCGTACCAATGTAATTGTTCAGAGGTCGGCATCGACAGCAGCTGGGCGGATTCGAGTAATGTAGTTTGCTACCAGGTACCGGTAAGCCAAAATGCCAATAACGACAGCAGTAAAAAAATACTAATGGCGGTTGCCGTTGTAAAAGCGTCTCGTGCCAGCCCCTTGGAACCGCTGCTTTACCTTCATGGTGGACCCGGCATTTCTACGCTTAGCAATTTAAAAAAGTATATAAACAGTCCCGCCTGGAAACTGATACGGGAAAAACATGATCTTGTATTTTTTGATTACCGGGGCACCGGGTTTTCACAGCCTGATCTGTGTTCGGAACTGATGGATTCGCTGGGCAATTTTATGAAGACAAATCCGTCCATGGAAGAGTATTTTAAAAAGGAGATCGATTTGTTTCGGGAATGTGCTTCTGTGCTGAAAAAAGATAGCATTGACATTACAAGTTTTACTTCACCGCAGGTTGCTGCCGATGCGGAAGCCATCCGCGCTGCCCTGGGTATTGAAAAATGGAACCTGTATGGCGTATCGTATGGAACATTTATCGCTTTGAAATATATCAAGCACTATCCGAACCATCTGAACAACGTGGTACTCGATTCTCCATTTCCACCCAACACACCCTGGCTGGATTTTGTGAGGCCGATGAATGCGGTGCTGGCTCATATTCAAAGCTATCTTGACCAGGATAGTATTACCCGTCACAATTTTCCTGATATTCGCCGCGAACTTGGAACAGCAATACGAAGGTTAAATAGTAAACCGCCATTGGTTAACGGATTAAATTATTGGGGTGACGAATTTGCCTGGTCTGTACAGCGTGGCTTGCTGAAACCTTCTTTAGTACCGCTGATCCCACTGGTGATCAAAGAAGTGGCCGCGGGTAACGATTCCATCCTAACAATTTGGAAGATGAAAACAGGTTCTTCGGATACTTATGGTAAATATTCTGCAGTACAGGAAGCGGCCATGCTTTGCTATGAAAACCGGCCACAAAAACCTGAGGACAGGGCTGATTCACTGGCAAAGAAATTTCCCGACCTGGTTAGCTTTAACCTCGGTTTCAAGCAACAACTCTGCGATGTATTCCGGCCGGAGTTACCCGCAAAGGACTATTTTGCCCCAGTGAGGAGTGATATTCCAGTGATGATCATGAGTGGTGAGTTTGATCCCGTTACGCCGCCTTATTTTGGAGAAATCGCGGCGAAGTCACTTTCGAATACCAGGGTGATGGTCGTACAGGGCGCATCTCATGCCGTATTGCATTTTAATGATTGTACGATGGATCGTGTGAAACAATTTTTGAACGACCCGAAAAATGATCTTTCAAATGAATGCCAGTCTGAAAAGGGGAAAACAGTTTTTGCAACGGCTGGTGCAGAGGAACTATTAAAAAAATTAAAATAAAAGAAGATTGCTTACTGAAAGCAAACGAATGAATACCAAACTTTTTTTATGATGAGAACTTTAACCGCATTTTGTATCGCATGTGTACTAACCATTGATTACGCTACACCCGCATTTGGACAATCTACCCAAAACACGAATGACAGCCAGGAGAAATTCTGGCAGGCTTTGCAGTCGCTATGCGGGAAGGCATTTGAAGGAACGGTGGCGGCAGCACCTGCAAATGACACCGCTTTCCGGAATAAAACTTTACTGATGCATGTGCGGGCCTGCGGTGAAAATAAAATAAGCATACCTTTTATGGTCGGCGAAAACCGATCCAGAACATGGGTGCTGACCCGCGGGGAAAAACAGCTGGTATTAAAACATGATCACCGGCATGAGGATGGATCGGATGACAGCATCACCATGTATGGCGGCGCGACAAGTAATAGTGGTTCAGCAACCATGCAATACTTTCCGGCCGACCAACAAACGGTTGACATGTTACCTGCTGCCGGGGGTAATGTTTGGTGGATCGAGCTAGAGCCTGGAAAACATTTTACTTATAACCTCAGGCGTATGGGCAGCGACAGGATTTTCAGTATCCGGTTTGATATCAGTAAACCCGTAGCTGCACCACCCGCGCCCTGGGGCTGGCGGGATTAAGGTTAGCGACCAACCTGCAATCGCTGTATTTTTGTTTGATGCGAATGTTATCCCTCTGCCTGATCTGTGCATTTTTCTTCCATGATCTTCTGACAGCTACCGCTTCGAAAACGATACGATTTACAGGCAGGGCACAGGGGACTACATATCATATCACTTATTATGCGGATGATACACTTGTGCACCAGTCACAAGTCGACAGCATATTTCAAAAAATTGACAGCTCGCTTTCACTTTACCAGCCTTATTCTCTGGTAAGTCAATTCAACCGGTCCGGTACCGGGATCGAAGCGGATGAGCATTTGCTTCATGTAGTGAGTAAGGCCCAAAAGGTTTTCCGCAAAACCCGCGGGATCTTTGATATCACGATATTCCCTTTGACGGATGCCTGGGGCTTTGGTCCAGTTCGCAATTCTGGTCTGCCTGATTCTGACCGGGTAAAATCTATATTGTCCTGCATCAATGCTGACCTGGTGAAGCAAAAAGGAAACAGGTTGATAAAAAAGAAAGCCTGTGTTCAACTGGATCCCAACGGTATTGCGCAGGGTTATACAGTGGATGTGATCGCGGATTTTTTTGAAAGATCGGGGATCGGGAATTATATCATCGAACTCGGTGGAGAGATCAGGGTGAAAGGGAAAAAGCCTGGTAATGAGAAAATGTCCATCGGCATTGAAGCGCCCGGGGCGGATGCGGACTTTTCAGTCATCAACAAGATCATATATCCTTTATCGGGTGCAATCGCCACTTCGGGCAGTTACCGCAGGTATTTTGAAAGCGATGGGAAAAGAGTTTCACACCTGCTCGATCCCCGCACCGGTTACCCGGTTGACAACGAGTTGATCAGTGTAACAGTCTATGCGAAGGATGCAATCACTGCCGATGCATACGACAACGCGATCATGGCGATGGGTTTGAAAAAAGGCCTGGCTTTCGTTAACAGGCAGAAGGAGCTCGCCGCACATTTTATATACCGCCATGCTGACGGTAGCATTCGTGATACCATGAGCCGACGTTTCCTTAAGCTATTAAACCCTTAACCTCACCCTCACCCTCAACCTCAACCTTAACCTCATCCTCACCCTCACCCTCACCCTCACCCAAACCTTTTTGCCCATACTCTCAGGAATGCCGACCTTTGCGATCTTTAAATTTATATGACAAAGAAAGAGCGAATCATTGTGTTGATCCTGGCGGGCCTGAATTTTACCCATATCCTTGATTTCATGATCATGATGCCATTGGGGAATTACCTGATGCCATATTTCGATATTAGTCCCAGGCAATTTAGTTTCCTGGTGAGCGCCTATTCCATTAGCGCAGCGGTATCGGGTTTTGTAGCGGCATTCATCGTAGATCGTTTCGACCGGAAGAAGATATTGATCATTTCATATATTGGTTTCTTATTGGGTACCCTGGCCTGCGGTATTGCTGCGAGCTATAATCTCTTGTTTGCATCGAGGATACTGGCGGGTATTTTCGGTGGCATCATTGGCGCGCAGGTTTTTTCTATTATTGCCGATCTTTTTGTGTACGAAAGAAGAGG
>JAEYVW010000297.1 GCA_023429365.1 Bacteroidota bacterium | reverse complement strand
CCGTGCGCAGGAGTGTATCCATTACAGAAACCGAAGCAATAAAAAACCGCGTCATCGATATTATAGCAGTGAATGAAAAAGATCTGTTGGAACAACTTGATGGCAGATCAGTAACCCTGAACAGCGGCGGAAAGATACTTCGTACAAAGAACGCGACGGTAGAAAAACACAATATGCGGTTCATTGACCGCCTGCTGGACCTTCTTAGTGATCCGAATATTGCGTATATATTGCTGATGCTGGGTATGTACGGCGTCATGTTTGAACTATTCAATCCTGGCGCTATCCTACCCGGAGTGGTTGGTGTTATCAGCCTGGTGCTGGCATTTTATTCCATGCATACACTACCTGTGAACTACGCGGGACTGGCGCTGATCATTTTTGGTGTTATATTATTCCTGCTGGAAATAAAAATTGTAAGTAATGGCCTCCTGGCTCTTGGTGGCATAGTGTCGCTTGTGCTGGGATCGATGATGTTGATCAGGTCAGACTCATCGCTTGAGTTTTTACGCATATCACGTGGTTTGATCATTGGGGCGGCTATCGTCTCCGCTGCTTTCTTTTTATTTGTGGTAGGTGTTGGCATCAGGGCGCAACGGCAAAAGTCGATTACCGGTGCTGAGGGGATGTATGGCTTTGTTGGTGAGGTGATCGATCATCTCAATCCCTCTGGTACGGTCATGATACAGGGTGAGATCTGGAATGCCGAATCAATTTCAGGTGAGATAGGTAAAGGGGAGAAGGTGCGGGTAAAAGAAATGAAAAATTTAAAACTATACGTGGAACAAGTAGCTAAAACCTAAACTGATTTATTATGGAACAATTCCCGGTTATTACCGTTGCCATCATTTTATTTGTACTGATCATTCTATCCAGCGCTATCCGTATTTTGAGGGAATACGAGCGCGGCGTTATTTTCCGGCTCGGCCGCCTGATCGGTGGAAGTGGCGTCAAAGGTCCTGGGCTTATCCTATTAATCCCCGTGATCGACAAGATGGTCAAAGTAAGTTTACGTACCATTGTACTGGACGTGCCACCGCAGGATGTGATCACGCAGGACAACGTGTCAATTAAGGTAAATGCTGTGGTTTATTTCCGGGTGGTCGAACCGCAGAAAGCGATTGTACAGGTAGAGAATTTTTTGCTGGCTACCTCCCAGATTTCACAAACGACACTCCGCAGTGTCTTAGGCCAGTCAGAACTGGATGAAATTCTTTCACAGCGTGAAAAAATAAATCATAAACTACAACAGATCATCGATACCAATACAGAACCCTGGGGTGTGAAGGTGACTAATGTAGAAGTGAAACAAATTGATCTGCCACAGGAAATGCAAAGGGCGATGGCCAGGCAGGCCGAAGCAGAAAGGGAGCGTCGTTCGAAGGTGATTGCTGCCGAAGGTGAATTCCAGGCTTCGCAAAGGTTATCAGATGCCGCGAAGGTGCTGGCCGATCAGCCGAGCGCACTTACACTGCGATATCTGCAAACACTGAGTGAGATCGCCGGAGATAAAAATTCAACGACGATATTCCCTGTGCCGATCGATCTGCTAAAACCATTCTTAAAGCCTGCAGATAAGGAGGCTTAAGCATCGACTATCTTTTTGCCAAAAGGGAACAAAGAAATTTCAACGAGCTTAAAGTGCTGGCGCCCCCAGGGTATGCCGATGATGGTAATGGAAAGAATTACGCCCATCACGAGATGTACAATGGCGGTATAAAGCCCACCGCATATCAGCCAGATTATATTACAGAGCAACGAAAGGCAACCGGTGTCGGTGCTGTCGCTTACAACCTTGCGACCAAAAGGCCAAAGCACCAGATCAGCCAGTTTAAAACATTGCAAGCCCCAAGGGATCCCGATAATAGTAATGCATAAAACGATACCTCCAATAAGGTATCCCAGCGCCGCCATAAGACCTCCAAAGATCAGCCAGATAAGATTGCCAAATAAATTCATTCGATAAATGTAATTAAATCCAGAATCCAATATTCTAGGCCTCACCCTAAGGAGAGGGGCTCAGAATCCCTGGTCACAAGAAATCTTACTTATCCGGTGATTAGTATTTAGTATCTATAATCTAATTTCGTCCCATTAGCATATTAAAGACTCACGACTACCGACTCCCGACTAACGACTACATCCGCCTCTCCCCAACCCCTCTCCAAAGGAGAGTGGTTAGTGTCTGAAATTCTAGAACTTCCTCTTAATGTATCATTCAATATCAAGCACCAGGTATCCAGCATCTAGTATCTAGTATCTAGTATCTAGCATCCCTCCTCCGCTAAAGCTTCGGCGGGCAGGCCGACTCCCGACTAATTCCCCGTCCCCACTCTCTCCATCTCATCCGAAGCGCCACCGCTGGAGCGTTTGTTGGTTTTGTAAGTCTTACCAAACCTGTAGGTAAAACCGATCGTGCATACACGCGTATCGCGGGTGAGCTTGAAATATTCGTCGGTATTTTCAAAATAGGTCATACCTGCCATCGCCTGGGTATAAAATATATCGCGGACGGTGAGCCGTATGGTCGCTTTGTTTTTCAGCACTTGTTTTGATACGCCGGCCGATACCTGGCCCGTTGGTTCCAGCACTTCCTGGATGTCGTTTTGGTTTTTTGTAATATAGAATCCGGACAATTCAGCTGCCCAACTCTTTTTAAAATGAAACTGGTTGTTGACATTAAAATTTATCTGCCCGATCGATGCGGTGTAGTCTTTCCACAAAACGCCTTCAATTTTTTTATGATTATATAAAGCCATGGCAGAAAATGACCACCAGGTGAACGGTTTCGCCACGGCACTGATTGACGCACTGATATTTCGCATGCGTTTGAAATTTCCTTCTGTGTAGATCACGGTGCCATCATCGGGATTGGCGATGAATAATTGTGAGAAATAATCACTGGTATTGCTATAGCCCAGCGTGGTAGTGATCATACTCTTAAATACATGGGAGAATTCCAGATTCCAGGTATACTGCGGCCTGATGAGTGAGTTACCGCGTTGATAAGTGTATTTGTTGATGATATAAAGAAATGGGTTCAGTTTCTGGAAGGCTGGCCGGTCGATACGTCTGCCTGCTGAAAACATAAACTGGTGTAGCGAATCTGCTTCAACATTTACGGATGCGGAAGGAAAAAGGCTGCTGTACTGCCGGGTGAATGAAGAATCTTTTTGTTGGCTATTACCCAGCTGGTTCGCTTTATAATCGGTATGTTCAAAACGCAATCCTCCCTGCAGGGTCCAGCGTCCTGATTTTTTTTCAATATTACTGTAGGCAGCTTTTATGTTTTCTGTATACAGGAAATGATTGGTTTTTCTCAGGTCTTCACGCCAGTTGGCCCCGTCTTTATAAAAATATGCGGCGATATTATCGGTATTGATACGGGAAAATTTCAGACCCGATTCCAGTTTGAATTCTTTGTCAAACCTTGCGGTATGATCGGTTTTAGCTGAAAAAATATTGATCTGCGACGGCAGATCACCCTTGAACGCCTCTTCATAGCCGCCTTGTGCCAGGAGTTGGTTTTGAAAGGCCTGGTAAGTGAAAATATCATATTTCAGCAGGTCAATGTCCGCACTTATTTCCTGTGAAGAATTGAAGCTGTGTCGGGCATTCAGGTTGATCGCGCCATTCTTCCACTTATTTCTGCTGGCATTATTGGTATGTATGACCGAGTCTATGGCGCCAGTATCATCTTTCCAAATAGCGGTATTACTTCCGCTTCCCCTTCGTGATGAATGTATCCCGGTCAGGGCTATACCAAGCGTAGTTTTTTGATCAAGGAAATAGTCCACGCCGG
>JAEYVW010000291.1 GCA_023429365.1 Bacteroidota bacterium | reverse complement strand
TGCTGGCTGTCGACAATGACCAGTGGAGTTATGTCAATGCCATGGAGAATATTGAACGGAACCAGTGTACAAAGATTAGCATACAACTTGCCGATACACCAGACCCCAATCTTCAATTTGATGTCGTATTGGCCAACATTAATAAAAATATAATCCTTACCCACCTTCCCATATTGAGCAAACAAATCCGCCAGGGCGGTTGTTTATTGATCAGCGGTTTACTTGCCAGCGATGAGGTTGATATTTTATCTGCAGTCAGAAGGGAGGGTCTGAATGTAGTCAAAAAGGCAGAGAGGGATAATTGGCTGGTATTTAAGCTTGCACCGTAATTTGTGCAGTTTTTATGTTAAATTAACGTAACCTGCTAACTTGTTTTTTTGTATTTTCGTCATTCAACATCAACCCGAATAATTCTATGAATGAACTATTAGTTATAGTTCTGGCCTATCTGATTGGCAGCATTCCTACGTCTGTATGGGTGAGCCGTTATTTCTTCAGTATTGATATTCGCGAATATGGTAGCGGCAACGCCGGTGCTACAAATACATTCCGTGTATTAGGACCCAAATGGGGAACGGTAGTAATGTTGGTAGATATGTTGAAAGGTACCGCAGCAGTCAACCTGGTTTTACTTCTTCCGCAATACGCCGATAATGAAACTTTATTTTTAAACCTTCAGATCTGCCTGGGTCTTGCTGCCGTTTTGGGGCATATTTTCCCAATATGGGCCGATTTCCGCGGTGGCAAAGGGGTGGCCACACTGTTTGGTTTGGTTCTGGGCATTTCTCCCTGGACCGCATTATCCTGCTCCGGGGTTTTCTTACTCGTGTTGTTCCTGACCAGGTTTGTATCATTAAGCTCCATCATGGCAAGTATCGCCTTCCCGATATTTATTCTTGTTATCTTCAATGTAGACAATCCTATATACCGGGTATTTGCCATTGCCGTTGCGCTAATGGTCATTCTTACACACCAAAAAAACATCGGGCGCCTGCTGCGTGGCAGTGAAAGTAAAGTGCCTGTACTCAAACACCGCGACCGCCGTCGTCAGCGTCGCCGGGAAAACGCTTCCTGATTTTTTGCACCGGGAAATGCCGTAATTTTCAAGTAGCCTTTTAAGCCGGCTTGTATTTTTTTGGTACAATGTTGGATTTTAATTTAAAAACATATTTTTTATGATTCGCAACTTCTTTCTGGTAGCGCTTGTATCAGTTTTACTGATAGCTTGTTCTACAAACTCCATAACCGGTCGCAGCCAGGCGAAACTCCTGCCTGAATCAGAATTGCAGGCGATGGCTGTGCAACAATACCAACAATTCCTCTCGGAGAATAAAGTAGTTAGTTCCTCGGCCAACCGTGATGCTGAAATGGTTGCCCGCGTTGGTAAACGTATCACACAGGCTGTTGAACAGTTCTACGCACAAAAAGGATTGTCAAGTGAACTGGAAGGTTATCAATGGGAATATAAGCTGGTTGACAGTAAAGAGGTCAACGCGTGGTGTATGCCCGGTGGTAAGATCGTAGTATATACCGGCCTATTGCCTATCACTCAAAATGAAGCTGCACTGGCTGCTGTAATGGGTCACGAGGTTAGTCACGCGATATTTTATCATGGTAATGAAAGAATGAGCCAGGGACTTATACAGCAAGGACTCGGTACTGCTTTAAGCATTGCTGTGGCAAATAAGCCACAGGCTACACAAAACATATTTATGACCGCATTCGGTCTCGGCAGCCAGGTAGGTGTATTACTTCCTTTTTCTCGTAAACATGAACTTGAAGCAGACAGGTATGGCTTGATTTGGACAGCGATGGCAGGGTACAATCCCCGCGAAGCTGTTGCTTTGTGGGATAGGATGGAAGCAGCCAGTGCAGGTCAGAAGCCACCTGAATTTCTTAGTTCTCACCCTTCTGAGGGTAGGCGTAAAGAGCAATTGGAGAAATATATGCCTGAAGCGCTCAAATATTATAAGCCTGTAGGCAGCAAATAATAGATTTATATCAAGTAATCCCGTCCAAATGCAGTCTGGACGGGATTTTTATTGTCTAATCCACCCCCTTTCCCCTCATTTTTACGTATCTTTGCACTCCCATTAATGAAAACTCTGGCAATGGATGCCCCGAGCCGGCATAATTGTCTGAAACTCTTTAAAATAACTTGAAAGTATGTCTCAAACAGTATTTGAAAAGTTACAACTGGCAGACGAAAAAAATCTTCTCATTCAGGGTTTGCCTTCCTCCATCGAAAAGCAGTTTAGTAAATTATCCTTCGCAAAAAACATGACCCCGCTCCTTAAGAACCGGAAAATTGATTTTGCCCTCGTTTTCGCCGTAAATGAGAACCAGTTAAGCGGGATATTGAAAGAAGTAATGCCTTCCTTAAAAGAAGAAAGTAAATTCTGGGTAGCATATCCAAAAGTTACTTCCAAGATCGTTACTGACCTGAACCGTGAATGTAGCTGGAATTGCATTACATGCGAAGGTTATGAAAGTATCGAACGCGTGGAACTGGATCATGTGTGGAGCGCCATGCGGTTTGTTAGGGGAGAAGAGAAAACTGAAGTCAGCATCTCAACGAGGAAAAGGCAATCAGCCGCTATCGCCGACTAATTTTTTGTCATAAACTTATTTAGGTTTGTTGTTTCTACAACAAACCTTTTTTATGTCCTTTCTTAATATCGAAATAAAAGCTACGTGTGCCAACCCTGACCAGGTGCGACGTTATTTGCAGGAACACAATGCTTTATTCAAAGGTGTGGATCACCAGGTAGACACTTATTTTCAAACCAGCTATGGCCGGTTGAAATTGCGCGAAGGGCGTATCGAGAACAACCTCATCTATTACCTGCGTGACGACCAGGCAGGTCCCAAAAGCTCACATTTTAATCTCGTAAAATCAGAAGATCCGGCGGGCTTAAAGGAGGTGTTATCAAAATCGATGGGCATTAAAGTTGTCGTTAGAAAAAAACGGGAGATCTATTATATCGACAACGTCAAATTTCATATTGATGACGTCGAAGGCCTCGGATCATTTATTGAAATTGAAGCAGGCAATCTTCTTGCGGATCTCAGCAGGGAACAATTACAGGAACAGTGCGACCATTATATAAAGGCTTTGGGTATCAGGGAAGTGGATATGCTGGACAGATCCTATAGTGATATGCTCGACCCGGAAGCCTGAGATGCTATACGTAAGTGGAAGATTATCTTATGATCACGGTTCCCATTTTTCGTGTGATGCCGATCTCAGCTTTTTTCAAATGCTCATGTGTCTGGTGAAGGATATCGTATTCTTCAGGGGTATGCGTTTTTTCCATGTCTACCTGGTTTTCAAGTAGCATTCTTTTTATCTTTCGAAGCTTGAGATAGTTGATGA
>JAEYVW010000289.1 GCA_023429365.1 Bacteroidota bacterium | reverse complement strand
GTATAGCACCCATCGATGATAATCATGTTGACTAAGCAATTAATTGAGATTTCATAACCTCGGTTTCCAGGGCTGGTCCTCAACCCCCAACTGTTGCCCGGTGTATCGCGCCAGCGTAAAAAGATAGTCGCTTAAGCGGTTCAGGTATTTAGTTATCACAGGATCCACTTCCTGGTTATCTATTGACAGCCTTACACAGCAACGTTCTGCGCGGCGACAAATGCAGCGAGCAATATGCAGATGGGAAACTTGAGGATGACCACCAGGCAGTATAAATGATTTCATAACGGGCAGCGTATCCGTCATACGGTCAATTTCTTTTTCCAATAACTGAATATCTTCTTCTTTAAGATCAGGGATCTTCATCTTTGTTTCCTTTTCGGGGTCACATGCCAGGGCTGAGCCAATCGTGAATAAACGATCCTGGATCTCCTGAAGCGTTTTATTGCTGTTTTCGTCGTTCAACAAGTCCTTACACAAACCGATATAGGAATTGAGTTCATCAACTGTTCCATAGGCTTCTATACGTAAATGTGCTTTTGAAACTTTTGTACCGCCGATCAAAGAGGTTGTTCCCTTGTCACCTGTTTTAGTATAGATCTTCATTGACATGCGAAACGGATTTTTAGTGTAAGAAGATTGTAATGATGAATGCTGAGTTATCCCGGATTAATGAGGTGCATACATGCCTGCGTTTTCGTTCTTTGTATCTTTTTCTATCACGCCATCGCGCAGGCGGATGATACGGTGCGCATGGTTGGCAATATCTTCCTCGTGCGTAACCAATACGATCGTATTACCTCCTGAATAAATGGTGTTGAATATCTCCATGATCTCGTAGGAAGTTTTTGTATCCAGGTTGCCGGTAGGTTCATCAGCCAGGATTAGCGCCGGGTCATTTACCAATGCCCTGGCAATAGCCACCCTTTGCGATTGACCGCCACTAAGTTCATTAGGACGGTGATGACTGCGGTCCGAGAGATTGACCATATCGAGTACATGCATCGCTTTTTCATTACGTTGTTTTTTACTCATGCCCGCATACACAAGCGGGAGGGCAACGTTTTCGAGGGCAGTTAACCGTGGCAGCAAATTGAATTGCTGAAATACAAACCCGATCTCTTTATTACGCACTTCCGCAAGCGCGTTGTCTTCCATTTTACTTACATCAAGCTGGTTCAGGATATATTTTCCCGCAGTTGGTGTATCCAGGCAGCCCAGGATATTCATCAGCGTACTTTTGCCTGAGCCGGAAGGACCCATCAACGCCACGTATTCATTCTTAAATATGTCCAGTGATACGCCTTTCAATACTTCCAGCACATTCTTTCCCATGTAGTAGTTCTTACGAATACCTTCGAGATGTATGATTGGCCTTTTTTCTCCTGTGGATTCCTGGTTATATCCTGTTGTATTTACCGTCATCAAGAATAGTTGAGTACAGTTTATGATTACTGGTTCTGTATTTTTTCGTTCGACTGACCAGGTGCTTTTATCACTTTAGGCACTTTAAAAAACTGGTCGTCGTGGGAGGGAGCATTCTTTAAAGCTTCTGCACGGCCAACCGAACCTTTCACCACATCTTCGCGCAACACATTTACCTCATCGCTCATGTGCAACATCGGCTCAACTCCTTCCAGGTCAAGTTCATTTAATTTTTCGACAAAGACAATCATTTTTTGCAGGTCTTTTTTTATTTCCTGTTTCTCTTCGTCGTTGAATTGCAACCTTGAGAGGTGAGCCAGTTTTTCCACCAGTTCGTCGTTGACTTCCATCTGGCAAATATAGTAATTGGGGATTTGTACCCGATAGCTATCCGGTTGGGATTTAGGGGGATTTAAGATTAGCCGGGGAAATGCTGGTGGCTACGAGGACAACCACTGATTTTACTATCTTCGCCGCCTTATGGAGAAGGGGAAAGAAAAAGTAATGAGTGGTATTCGCCCCACCGGTTTTTTGCACCTGGGCAATTATTTCGGGGCGTTGCAGAACTATGTAAAAATGCAGGATGAATATGAGTGCTATTTCATGGTAGCTGACTGGCACTCATTGACCACGCATCCGGATACAAAGGAATTACGAAGCAGTGTACTCAGGGTGTTGGCTGAAAACATCGCAGCCGGGCTCAACCCGGAGAAAGCAGCCCTGTACCTTCAAAGTTCGGTTCCTGAGATTGCTGAACTGTACATGTTGCTGAATATGCTCGCCTATAAGGGTGAACTTGAGAAAACAGCCACATTTAAGGATAAAGTAAGACTACAGCCGCAGAATGTAAACGTAGGGTTACTGACTTATCCCGTATTGATGGCCGCTGATATTCTTATTCATCGTGCGAAGTATGTGCCGGTGGGAAAAGACCAGGAGCAGCACCTCGAGATCGCGAGAAATTTTGTAGATCGATTCAATCATCGATACAGTGAAGTGTTCCCTGATCCCTATGCTTTTAATTTTGGTGAAAACCTGTTGAAAGTACCAAGTCTCGATGGCGCCGGCAAAATGAGCAAGAGCGAAAACCAGATGGCAACGCTTTACCTCGCCGATGAGGACGACATGATCCGGAAAAAAGTAATGAAGGCCAAAACCGATAGTGGTCCTACATCGATGAATGCTGAAAAGCCGGATTATATCGAGAATATTTTTATGCTCATGAAACTGGTGAGCCCCGAAGAAGTATGGAAAAAATTCGATGCTGATTTCAACAATTGCACGATACGTTACGGTGATATGAAAAAGCAATTGGCGGAGGATATGGTTCAGTTCATCAGACCCATCCGCGAAAAGGCTGAAGCCATCAACCGGGACGAAAAATACCTGGCTGGTGTAATTGAAATGGGCCGCGAAAAAGCACGAAAAAGTGCTGCTGTCACGATCGACATGGTAAGACATGCCATGGGAATGAAGTATTTCTAACCCATGTTTAAATTGATTGCCGGTATTTTCAGGATAATTTTATATTTATCTTTCCGGCCTTAGACCTCTGACCCCGATTTTTATGGCAAAAACGAAGAAACCAAAACATATCGCTGTAGCGGGCAATATCGGCGCTGGCAAAACCACGCTGACCGAAATGCTCAGCAAGCATTACAAATGGATACCGAATTTCGAAGATGTGGATCACAATCCATACCTCATGGATTTTTACGAGGACATGCCGCGATGGAGTTTTAATCTTCAGATATATTTCCTCAATAGCCGTTTACAGCAACTAGTGGAGATCCAAAAGGGCACGGAGACCGTGATCCAGGATCGCACCATCTATGAAGACGCCAATATCTTTGCTCCCAACCTGCACGAGATGGGACTTATGAGCAAGAGAGATTTTGACAACTATTATAATTTTTTCCAGACGCTTAAAACACTTGTTCAGCCACCCGACCTGCTGATCTATTTAAATGCTTCTGTTCCCACCCTGGTGGGCCAGATCCAGAAAAGAGGCCGTGAGTATGAAGAGAATATCCGGCTTGATTACCTGAAACGTCTCAATGAGTACTATAATAAATGGATAGATGGGTACAAAGAGGGCCAGTTGCTGGTCATTGATGTGGATAAAAATAAATTCGCGGAAAAGGAAGAAGACCTGGGCGAGATCATTACCAAGGTAGATGCCCAGCTTTATGGTCTATTTTAACTGTTTTTAGGCTTATCCATCTGCCGGGAAAAACTAACTTGTGAGCAATCCGGGCCCGGTCATTGAGGGCAATAACGATAAAAGTATTCAGATGAAAGCCTTACTGTTTGTATTTGTGATATTCCTGGCTGTATCAGCTCAATCCCAGTCATTAAAAGAAGCTCTGTATGGTGGCAAACTAAAAGCTGATACCGGTGCCGTGATCCGGAAAGGGGATAGTGCGACCATCCGGGAGAACATGGCCATGAAGGCTGCCGAATTGGCCACAGCGGATTCCATGAAAAAAGTAACTGCTGATTCAATTGTGCAGGAAGCCCTGGCAATAAAAAAGGAAAAAGCACTGGCTGCCGGTGAAGACACCACCGCTATTACCCTTACAGCCGCCGATACGGCTGCGCTTACCGCACCGGTAGTGGATGCAACACCAAAGGACAACAATACGGTCTGGAAATCATTTATTGACTCGCTTACACTTACCATCAGGTCAGAAGTGATACCCTCACCTAAAGTGAAGAAAGGCGCTTACTATGTGTTGGTTGAATACGATATCAAACCCGATGGTGATATTCATATAAAGAATGTGTCGGTGGATCCCGAAAGTTCCTTCCTGCAGCAACAGATCAAAGACAGGCTTACGCTCGATGCACCAAAGCTTAGTCCAATCATTGATGCCAATGGACGCGCCAGGAATGTGGCCCGTAAACAGGTGATGAATTTCGAGAAGTAATGTGATGGTAACGGAATATGTGATCGATCAGTAGTCGGCGAAATTTTTATATTCATCAAGCAGCCGGGTGATCTTCTTTAACCATTCCATTTGTTTTTCTTTCAAAATGCTATGATTGGTTTCGCGATCATAATCATTTTGCATATTTTCTTTTTCCGTAGTTATTCGCTGGTAGATATTTTTCAGGTCTTCCTTGAAATTATCCTTGTCAAATTTGTATACCGACATTTCCCGGTTGAGCTTGCGGGCAAATATTTCGGCAATATCAAAATGCCCCTGCTCGTGCGCGAGGATATAATCCGTCTTGTGCAGACCCCATGATTTGGTTTTCGAAAAGCTGCAGGTGATCTTATAACCAAAACCTTTGCTATTGAAACTGTATTCAATGCCTAGGTAGGTAGCGGTGGAGGCAGCTACATCGGAACCAGGTTTGGCAGTGCCTTTATAATCGGTCCAGGTAAGTTTGCGGTCAGCGCTCCAGTGTATTAGCTCTTCATGATCCGACTGGCCAAAAATAATGGTGGAATAGAAGAGGAATGAAACGGCTAAGACTTTTCGCATACTGACTATAAACGGGGATCAATACGCAAAAGTTGCAACAGGAAAGTGAAATATCATAAAAAATGGTGCCGTTCGGGGCCATTTCACGACCCCGGCCGCTTAGATCCTGGGACCAGCAGCTATAATTTCGGCACTCACCCCGTCTTTGTATTTTTCAAAATTCTGAATAAACAATTTCGCGAGGAACCGGGCCTTTTCATCATAAGCTGATGGATCGGTCCAGGTGTTGCGTGGGTTCAGCACTTCCGCCGGTACGCCGGGACATTCCAGGGGCATGGCCATATCAAAAATCGAATGTGTTTCGAAACGTGCATCGTTCAGTTTTCCTTCCAGAACTGCGGTAATCATGGCGCGGGTATATTTCAATTTCATCCGGCTGCCAATACCATAAGGACCGCCTGTCCAGCCCGTATTGATCATCCATACATTCACTTTGTTTTGCAACATTTTTTTGCCAAGCATCTCGGCGTATTTACCGGGATGCAGTGGCAGGAATGGCGCGCCAAAGCAGGCACTGAATGTAGGCTTGGGTTCGGTAACACCGGCTTCTGTACCGGCAACTTTAGCTGTGTAGCCAGAAATGAATTGATACATAGCCTGGCCAATCGTCAGTTTGGCGATAGGAGGCAATACACCAAAGGCGTCACAGGTGAGAAAGAAGATATTCCGGGGCAAACCGGCGATGGAAGGTTCCTGCGCATTGCTGATATAATCCAGCGGGTAAGATACCCGGGTATTTTCGGTAATGCTGCCGTCTTCAAAACTGATCTTGTTTGTTCCGGGATAAAAACGGGTATTTTCTACAAGGGCACCTGGCCTGATCGCGTTATAGATCTCGGGTTCTTTTTCTTCTGTCAGATGGATGGTTTTGGCATAACAACCGCCTTCAAAATTGAAAATATTGTCATCTGTCCACCCATGTTCATCATCACCGATCAGTTTGCGACTTGGGTCAGCGCTCAGCGTGGTCTTACCGGTGCCGCTCAGTCCAAAGAAGATTGCCGTATCGCCTTTTTCTCCCACGTTGGCGCTGCAATGCATGCTCAACACATTTTTTTGCTGCGGAAGGATATAATTGAGAATGGTAAAAATTCCTTTCTTTATTTCACCGGTATAGCCCGTTCCTGCAATCAGGATTGTTTTATCCCGGAAAGAAACAACCGCAGCGTTGTGCTGGCGGGTGCCACATTCTTTAGGATCAAGCTTCAAACCTGGTGCTGAATATATCTGCCAATCGGGGTTGAAATTTTCGAGCTCATCTTCCCCGGGACGTAAAAACATATTGTAGGCAAAAAGATTGTTGGCCGGATTTTCATTCACGATCCTGATGTTAAGCCGGTACCTGGGATCGGCACAAGCATAGCAGTCTCGGACCCATAACTCTGGCAACGATTGATAATAGTCCAGGATCTTTTCACGGATGATATCAAAGTATTTTTGATCGATCGGAATATTGAAATCATTCCAGTGGATATGTTCGGCAGTCTCCGGATCCTTTACGATAAACTTGTCTTTGGGGGCGCGTCCGGTAAATTCCCCGGTATGGATTATGAGGGCACCGGTATCATTGAGAACGCCATTTCCTGTTCTTAATGTATCCTGGACCAGTTCTTCAGGTGTCAGCTGGTAATGAATGTTTTCATAATTTTTCAAGCCCAGGCTTTTTAAGTTTTCCCGGGGAACAGAAACGGTCGTGCTGGCCATATTTGCAATCATTTGTTTAGGAGAGCAAAAATAACACAGAAATCATGGGAAATACAAACGGGTGTTCGCATGACACATTGAATTTACTTCGATAAAAAACCATGGATTTAGTTGTTATTCAAAAAAATCTAAGTTTATTGAAAAATATCAATTTTTTGGACCGGTATTCCTAATAAAATACATTTATCGGTAATCTTAAATTCTAAAGCCTGAATGGTCAGGCCTTTATATCTTTATCGCTTTAAGCAGCCGGATGAAATTGGTTATCAACGATCCTTCTGCAGGCTGGTCAGACTAATAAAAATCAAGTATGAAAAATTTGCCGCTCAACCCCGAGCTATTTCGGAAAAACCGGGAACGGTTTATAGGTATGATGAAGAAAAACGCGATCGCGATCATTGTCAGCAACGACGAAACACCCAGCAATGGGGATGCGATCTACCGATTTCGCCAGAATAGTGATCTGTACTGGCTTTCCGGTGTGACGCAGGAGGACAGCATGGTCATATTATTCCCGGATAACCCAGATCCAAAGTATCGTGAAGTACTGGTATTGGTAAGACCCAATGAGCTGAAAGAAAAATGGGATGGCAAGAGGTTGAGAGCGGATGAAGCACGGCAACTTAGCGGGATCGAAACCATCGTATGGCTTGATACGATCGACGCTGTATTACAAACCTGGATACACCTGGCCGATATCATTTACCTGGATAGTAATGAGAATGACCGGAAAGCAAGTTTGTTGCAGACCCGTGACTACCGGTATATCCGGGATATGAAGAAGCGTTATCCCCTGCACCAGTTTGAAAGAGCTGCGAAAATATTTAAGGAACTGCGGGCTGTGAAGACTTCTTTCGAAACAGAAGTCATGCAGAAAGCGATCGATATTACGGAGAATACTTTCCGCCGGCTGTTGAAGTTTATCAGACCGGGTGTGATGGAATATGAAATTGAAGCCGAGATCGTACATTCTTTCCTCAGCCAGCGGGCTACCGGGGAAGCGTACAGCAGCATTATTGCCAGCGGCGACAGGGCCCGTACTTTGCACTATGTATTCAATAATGAAGAGTGTAAAGATGGTGAGCTAATCCTGATGGATTTCGGCGCAGAGTATGGCGGTTATTGTGCAGACCTTACCCGGACGGTGCCTGTAAATGGGAAGTTTACAAAGCGGCAGAAAACGGTTTACAATGCCTGTCTGCATCTGCACGATTTTGCAAAAAGTCTTTTGAAGCCGGGTATCAACATCATTGACTACACCGATAAAGTAGGAGAAGAGGCCACGCAGCAATTCCTGAAAATTGGGCTGCTGAAAAAATCGGATGTAAAGAATGAGGATCCCGAAAACCGGGCCTATCGGAAATATTTATACCACGGAATCTCCCACCATCTCGGCATCGATGTACACGACCTGGGTACGCGGACAGAACCGCTGAAAGCGGGCATGGTGCTGACGGTAGAACCCGGGATCTATATCGAAGAAGAACAAATGGGTATTCGCATTGAGAATAATGTCTGGATCACGAAAAATGGGAATAAAGACCTGATGAAAAATATCCCAATTACCGCGGATGATATCGAAAGCCTGATGAAAAGCCGGTAGTTGGGTTTATAGGGTGCAACGATGCGCAATACTCAGGTTGAAAAATCAAACACAAACCTTTCAATGCCGGAATAACCAGGATGCTTATTTTTGGCGCGACGAATGTATACGATATCAATAAATTCCTTTAAA
>JAEYVW010000288.1 GCA_023429365.1 Bacteroidota bacterium | reverse complement strand
GCAGCGTTGATCGCTTCTTCGGGAAGCATCCGCATCTGGATACAACTCATGGCAACGACGAGGTTCATATTACCACTCGGTGATGACCCCGGGTTGAAATCCGTTGCCAGGGCAATGGCAGCGCCTGCATCGATCAACTGCCTGGCAGGTTGATAAGGCATCCGTAAAAAGAATGCCGCTGTTGGCAACAATGTGCCAATTGACGAAGATCCCGCCAGGTCCCTGATATCCTGTTCTGTCATAGTTTCAAGGTGATCGAGCGATACAGCATTTTGCGCGATACCGGTCTGAAGGCCGCCAATACTGTTGAGTTGGTTCACATGAAGCTTTGGTTTCAAACCAAATTCCATCCCGGCACGGCAAATGGTTTCTGTTTCAGCCGGTGAGAAAAAACCGGTCTCACAAAAAACATCAATATAATCCGCGAGCTTTTCCCGTGCTATCACCGGAAGCATCTCATTGATGATACTGTCAATATAAGGCTGATGATTTTCTTTGAATGCGGCCGGGTAGGTATGAGCGCCTAAAAATGTTGATTTGATCAAGACCCCTGATCTTTCTTTAAGCCTTTTGATCACTCGCAGCATTTTTAGCTCACCCTCCACAGAAAGCCCGTAGCCACTTTTTATTTCAACGGCGCCGGTACCCAGCTTTAGTATTTCCAAGAGACGATCCCAGGCCAGCCTGAACAATTCATCGTCGGATGTGTCATTTAACTTTTTTGCTGAATTAAGAATACCTCCACCCCGGGCAGCAATTTCAGCGTAGCTCAATCCCCTGATCTTATCGATGAATTCGCTTTCCCGGCTTGAAGCGAACACGAGATGTGTGTGAGAGTCGCACCAGGCAGGTAAAACCAACTGGCCAGTGGCATCGTAGACATTTGTAAAACCAGATGCCGGTGCACCAGGCGTATCCATTTTCCCAAATGCAGCAATCTCGTCGTCCTCAACAATCAAAAATGCATTTTCAATACAGGGCAGATCCGCGAGTTCAGCGCCACGTAAAACCTTTTGCTGATCCCTGGTATTGACAAGCAGTTTAATATTCGTAATAAGTTGCGAGCCCATGAGCGAAAGTTAAGCGTATTTTACTATTTTAACGACTCCAGTTCCTTATAGTAGTCGTATTGCAGATCCTCATGCAGGGTTTCGAGCACCGCATTTATTTTCTTAAGTTGTCCCTGGTATATATTGTTGATCGCGGTATTAAAAAGTGAAATACCCGACTTGTAAAGGCTGCTGCAAAAATAAAGTCGAAGTTCCACCTCGGTTTGTTTGACATTACTATACCGGCAGTATTTGTTTATCACCCGAATGATCTTTCGAAGCGTTTTTTTCGCAAAATAAAGGTGTGACTGGTTGATGGAAGCAAACAATTCATCTATTTCGGCCTTAATGCTATTCACAAAAGCCTCTTCATCATGTGCTTCAAAAAGCAGGTAAGTAAGCAACTCCTTATTTTCCTTCTTGAACCTGGCCAGGCGGAGACAAAGTTCCGTTACAGCTGCTGGCTTCAGGGATGCGAGTTCCTGTTTTATCTCATGAACGGATGCGGTTTTCATAAAAGCGAAGATATTCTTTTTAGCTGCGAGCGATGAGCTGTGGGCTACGAGCTGCGAGCTGTGAGCTGCGAGCCACCCTACTACCTGATACGGTTGTTTAATTTATAACTGATATAGCCGGGCAATGGCTTTCTTTATGATATTTGCAGCAAAAAATTGCGAGGAAGATGAAGGTAGCTATTAATGGAATGGGTCGGATCGGGCGGCTTTTATTCAGGAAATTGATCCACCAACCGGGTATTGACCTGGTAGCGATCAATGACATCATGCCAACCGACAATCTATTGTACCTATTAAAGTACGATTCGGTCTATGGCACTTTCGATAAAGAACTGCGACTGGAAGGGCAACAGCTTTTCGTTGATGGAAAAAAACTCTCCGCTTTACAACTCGATCATCCCACCCTGCTTCCATGGAAACAACTGGAGGTGGATGTGGTTTTGGAATGCACGGGCCAGTTTTCCAGCAAAACAGCTGCCAGCGAGCACCTGGTTGCCGGCGCCAGGAAAGTGCTTTTATCGACAACCGGTTCGGATGATATTCCCCTCATGATCTACGGCTTCAATCAAAATGGCCTTGCTGAGAAAACGGATATTGTGTCACCCGGCGGCTGTATGACCAATTGCTCGATACATATATTATACCTGCTTCAATCTATCGGCATCAGGTCAGCGCAGGTCAATATCCTGCATTCTTATACCTCGCGGCAGGAACTGGTGGATGCACCACACCGCAATTTCCGCCGGGGCAGAGCCGCAGCCGAATCCATCATTCCCGTAGAGATCGACCTGCACCAATCGCTGGAAAGACTGATGCCTGGCATCAGGGGCAGGATCGCCACCGTCTCCACCCGCGTCCCGGTCGCAAACGGCGCGATGGCTGATTTTTCAGTTGTAATGAGCAGCGAAATATCTGCCGCGCAGATCAATACAATTTTTAGAAAGGCAGCAAAAAACGAGTACAAGGGCATCCTGGAATATACGGAAGACCCGCTCGTATCTCTCGACATAAAGGGTAACACCCATTCCTGTATCATCGATGGCACACTCACATCCGTGGTGGGCGATCATGTGAAACTGATCGCATGGTTCGATAACGAATATGGGTTTACAAGCCGAATGGTTGACTGGTTGCTTTACTGGAAAAAACTATTTAGCTGAGGCAACCTCAACCTCAATCTCAATCTTAACCTCAACCTCAATCTTAACCTTAATCTCAACCTCAACCTTAATCTTAATCCTCAAGCCGTACTTTTGCCTCCATGAAGAACACTTCTGAATGGATAGCCGGCATCATCTCACGACTGGATATTGAATCGCTGAATGAAATGCAATCGGCGTTTATTGATGCCAGCGAAAAACACGATAACCTGGTACTGCTTTCTGCTACCGGAACGGGTAAAACGCTGGCCTTCCTGCTCCCCATAGTTGCGAAACTCGACCCCAGGAACAAAAAGACGCAGGCTATCATTATTGTTCCTTCGAGGGAACTCGCTTTACAGATTGAGAAAGTTTTCAAATCACTCGGAACTAATTTTAAAGTTACCTGCTGTTATGGTGGGCATAAACGGGAAATTGAGGAAAACAACCTTGTTCAACCCCCTGCCCTGCTAATTGGCACGCCAGGCAGACTGGCCGATCATATCCGCCGGAATAATATCACGGTCGATACCATCACAACCCTGGTGCTTGATGAATTTGACAAATCACTGGAAGCTGGCTTTGAAGAAGAAGTTTCATTTATCGTTGGTTCATTACCGGCGATCAATAAAAGATATCTAACCTCAGCAACCGAAGCAGTTGCCATACCGGATTTTATTGGTTTGAAAGACCCTGCCAGGCTGAGTTTTCTTGAAACCGGCAGCGAACTGCCAGAGCAGTTGGCGATCAGGATTGTTGAAAGCCCGGATAAAGACAAACTGGAAACCCTGTTCAGGCTGATCTGTCATTTGGGCAACCGTTCCACCGTAGTCTTTTGCAATCATCGTGAATCTGTGGAACGAACCAGCGCCTTCTTAAAAGAAAAAGGCATCATCAATGTATTTTATCATGGCGCGATGGAACAGCATGAACGAGACAGTGCGTTGTTTAAATTCAGAAGCGGTACATCCAATATATTGGTAACAACCGACCTGGCGGCCCGCGGACTGGATATTCCCAATATCAGGTATATCGTTCATTATCATCTGCCGCATACGGAAGATATTTTTACTCACCGCAATGGTCGCACCGCGCGTATGGATGCCAGCGGTACTGCCATTCTGATCTTGTCTCCAGCAGAAGAAAAGCCGGCCTATATTCCTGAAGAGGTGGAAGAGATAAAATTGCCCGAAGAACAGCTACTACCTGAAAAACCAAAATGGTCCAGCCTCTTTATCGCCGCCGGTAAAAAAGACAAGGTCAATAAAATTGATATTGTTGGCTTCCTGGGAAATAAAGCAAAATTAAAAAAAGAAGATATTGGCCTGATAGACGTGAAAGACTTTTCCTCTTTTGTTGCGATCAGGAAAAATAAGATGGGTGAAACCCTTAGGTTGATAAAAGATCAGAAGATTAAAAACAAAAAAGTGCGAATGGATATTGCAAAATGATTTAATCCTCTGCGATTTAAAATCTTAGCACTTTTAATGAGAATAAATATTTCGTTACTGAGTCTAGCGTGTATTGAGTAATTGTTTCTACAATGAATTTCCATAACGTAACCGATGTTCCCCGATAAGGCTCTCCAGGTGTAATTATTTTCCCGTTTCGAGTATCAAATCAACCGAGATCGCTAAAAAATTTTTCGCCCCACAGGTTCAATACACATTATGCCGAACCTTGCGATTCTAGCAGGCGAAATGTATTCGATCGACATTGTGCCCGTCAAACTAAAAAAACATCATTGCCCTTTAAATTACCTGAAGCCGTATTTTATAAAATAAAAAAACTCAGTTTTGAGCTGAAACCCTTTATAGTAAAGGGTTTCAGCTCATATAGTTTTTAATTCATCTCTTCTGCCATTTTTTTTCACACGACACTTCCAATCACTGTTGCAGATTGAGTACATCACATGAAATTAATATCAACTGATCCGCTTTTTTACCTGATACTGCTGATTGAAACGCAGGTTTCTTTTCATTCTTTTTACTTGCTCATTCATAACCTGTCATCAGCAAAATGATACATATATAAGTTATTGGCATGCCATGTGTCTAACTAAATGTTATTGATAAGGTTACTGATTCAAATAAATATTATATGAAAAAACCTCTACACCCGTATCAGGCTGGCTATGCCATATCAGCCCGGTTGCAAATGCAAGCTCTCTCGTTGATCTTCTTCTCTTTTTTGATTTTCTCAAATGCACATGCGCAAAACCTGCCTCCTGGTTTTAGCCAGGTGATGGTGGCAAATGGTATCAGCAACCCTACCGTCATGGCTTTTGCGCCGGATGGTCGGATCTTTGTGGCCCAGCAAACTGGCCAGGTGCGGGTTATTAAGAATGGTGCGTTGTTATCACAACCTTTTGTGAGTCTCTCGGTCCACTCCTCCGGAGAAAGAGGGCTTTTGGGTATCGCGTTTGATCCAAACTTCAATAGCAACAGGTATGTCTATTTATACTATACGATTTCATCAGGTGCGTATAATCGTATCAGTCGCTTTACTGCAAACGGTGATGTAGCTGTTTCCGGTAGCGAACAGGTTATCTTGAATCTCGATCCCCTGAGCGGTGCCACCAATCATAATGGAGGTAATATGCAATTTGGTCCCGATGGAAAGCTCTATGTTGGTATCGGTGAAAATGCAGACGCTGCACTGGCGCAAACGATGGACACTTATCATGGAAAACTATTACGCATCAATGCCGACGGAAGTGTGCCTCCAGGTAATCCCTTCACAAGTGGCAGCAACCAGCGACAAAGGATATGGGCATATGGACTTAGAAACCCATATACCATAGCTTTTCAACCTGGCACGGGCAAACTGTTTGTGAATGATGTGGGCGGTAATACCTGGGAGGAGATCAACGATGCCACTTCCGGCGGAAAGAATTTTGGATGGCCTTATGCGGAAGGTGGCAACAGCAATTATAGCAACCCCGTTTATGCCTATGGCCATGGCTCATCGGTAGGAACAGGTTGCGCTATCACCGGCGGAACTTTTTTTAATCCTTCTACCACCAATTACCCTTCAACCTATATCGGCAGATACTTTTACATGGATTTTTGTAACAACTGGATTGATATGCTAACAATAAGTGGCAGTTCGGTATCAAGATCAAATTTTGCGAGCAATATTGCCGGGAGTTCATTGTCGCTGGTAACCGGCACCGATGGAAATCTTTATTTTCTTTCAAGGAACAATAGTGCCGTTTATAAAATCGTGTACAATGGGACCGGGTCGGCTCCAGTTATCACCAACCAGCCACAAAGTATCACAGTTGCACAGGGCAATAATGCCAGTTTCTCGGTCAGCGCATCAGGAACGTCGTTAAGCTACCAATGGAGAAGAAATGGAAACAATATCAGTGGTGCGACCAGCGCTACCTATAATATTTCAAATGTCACCTCATCGCATGCGGGAACTTATTCCGTTGTGATCAGCAATACCAATGGATCTGTAACCAGCAGTAATGCAACACTCACCGTCACCTCGCCCAACCAGGCGCCTACCGCATCGATCACTACACCAGCAACGGGTAGTACCTATTCAGGCGGGAATGTTATCAATTTCAGCGGAACAGCAACGGATCCTGAAAGTGGTACGCTTGGGTCATCGGCTTATCAATGGTATGTGCTATTTCACCATGATACACACAATCACCCCGGTCCTACGGTTACAGCAAATGGATCCAGTGGGTCATTTACTATACCTACCTCGGGTGAAACCGCAACCAATGTATTCTACCGTCTCTTCCTGGTCGTTACGGATCCACAGGGTGCAAAAGACACGACGTATCGCGACATCCTACCACGCACGTCTACCATTACTATTAACACAAATCCGCAAGGCCTTCGTGTAACCCTGGATGGGCAACCCTACACTGCACCTTATACAGTTTCCAGCGTAGAAGGCGTGGTCAGGTCAATCGGTGTTTCCAGTCCACAAACTCTTAATGGTTCCTCCTACAACTTTAGCAACTGGTCGCATGGTGGTTCGCAAATACAAAATATAGCCACCCCGGTAAACAATACTTCTTATACAGCCAACTTTACCGGGGCTACGGCGGCTCCTGTAATTACTGAGCAGCCACAAAGTCTCAGCGTAGTGGCTGGCAACAGTGTAAACTTTAGCGTTACCGCCACCGGCTCGGCCCCGTTGAGCTACCAATGGAGAAGGAATGGAACGAATATCAGTGGTGCGACTGGTTCATCTTACGGTATCAGTTCGGCAAGCACAACAAGTGCGGGCTCCTATTCCGTTGTAGTCAGCAATGCGGCAGGCTCTGTAACGAGCAACAATGCGACGCTCACTGTTACAAGCAGTGGTGGTAGCGGAACTGCTGTCTCGCTGTTTGGTTCCGGCGAATTGCCTTCAAGTCCACGCAGCAATGATGGCCAGGGTATTTCACTAGGAATGAAATTCCGTACGACTCAAAATGGAGTTGTCAATGGCATTCGATACTATAAGGGACCGAATACGACCGGTACAAGAACCGGTTACCTATGGAGCAGCTCAGGCGCTATGCTTGCCTCTGTTACATTCTCCAATGAGACGGAAACGGGATGGCAGCAGGCTTTGTTCAGCAGTCCTGTACCCGTAACTGCCGGGCTTACCTATGTTGCCTCTTATCATAGCCCTTCAGGATTCTTTGCGGCCACAGGATCTTATTTTAACTCTGCGAAAGTAAATGGACCGGTTCGTGGCCTGGCTAATGGTGAAGATGGCCCCAATGGTTTATACAGATATTCTGCCAGCCCTGTATTCCCTAATAATGGATATAATTCCAGCAACTATTGGGTCGATATTTTATTTACACCCGGCTCTGGTGCTGATATTACCGCGCCGGTGGTGACATCTGTCTCACCCACCAACGGAACAACCGGTGTTTCCGTCAATCCAACTATCACGGCAAATTTCTCTGAAACGATCAATGCGTCCACTGTAAGCGCTTCTACGGTACAATTGAAAGCAGGTGCCGCTGTTATACCCACAACAATAACACTGTCAGCGTCGGGTATAACTATAAGTACCTCTTCAGCGCTGTCTTATTCGTCCGTTTATACGGTGTTGTTAAAAGGTGGCAGTTCCGGTATAAAGGATCTTGCAGGCAATGCGCTGGCCAGTGATTATAGCTGGACATTCACGACAGGTGCAGGCAGTGGTGCCAGTTCGTATACCCTGTTCCAGACAACCGACCGGCCTGAAGAACCACTTGCCAATGACTCGCAGGGTGGCATTGTAGTAGGTACAAAATTCAGGTCATCACAAAGTGGGTTTATAACGGGTATCCGTTTCTATAAAGGAGCAGGCGCGGGTGGTACACATACCGGCACCTTATGGAGTAGCAACGGAACGCAACTGGCTTCAGCGGGTTTCACAAACCAAACCAGTTCCGGCTGGCAACAGGTATTCTTTACAAACCTGGTCAGTATTGCTGCAGGTGTAACATACGTTGCCTCTGTGTTCAGTAGTTCGGGTGATTATTGTGCAACGGATCCCTATTTTACACAGGCAACAGTGAATGGCCCCTTGCGTGCACTCGCCAATGGTGAAGATGGGCCTAATGGACTGTATCGCTATACAAACACGAACGAATTTCCCAACTTCTCCTACAACGCGTCCAATTATTGGGTTGATGTGGTGTTCGTACCTGCATCGATCACTGGCAGTTCAACTGCCTCAAGGCCAGGAAGCATAGAGCTTGTCAGTTCCACACAGGATGAGATCATATCTAAAGACCTTGAAGTAACGGTAATGCCAAACCCCAGTAATACATATTTTACGGTCATCGTCAATGGAGATAACACAAATAGCACAAACGTTCGGGTATTCGATCCTTCAGGAAAAGTACTGGAAAAACATGAGCGGATACCCGCTGGTCAAAACCTGCAAATTGGTAGCGGATGGCGCAGCGGATTTTATTTTGTAGAAGTGATTAAAGGAAAACAAAGGAAGTTTATAAAGGTCATAAAGACGAATTAAAGTTTCTGTATACCTGCCAGAATAAACGTGGTAAGTTAGTTCGCTAACATGCCACGTTTTTATTTTTTCCCATTGTCCATTTGCCTGATCCATTCGCGGATAAGCTTCACACCTTCTTTGTGTACCTGCTCTCTTCCTAATTCAGGCATCGCGATACCCGGGTCGCTGGTTTGCATGCGAAACGTGAGAATGGATTTGTGCGGTTTTCCCGGCACTATATCATAATCATTCTTCCCTGCGCCTCTGCCGGCAGCTACAGGACTTTTCATGATCCCTAATTCAACCGTTGGATCCTGATCATAGTGCAAAAATAATCCCGAGGAATTGGCAGGACCCTGCGGATGATGACAGGTTCCACAATTTACATCGAGGTAAGCTCTGGCCCGGTCATCGAGTTTTCTTGACATATCGTCAATTGCCGGCATTTTCTCCACCTGCTTTAAATCGGGAAGGCCTTCCAGGATACCCTCCTGCTGCCAGTAACTTAATTGGTTTTGTGTCCCACTGGAATAAGTGTAGTTTCTGTTCAACTGCGCGGCCACAGGTCCAATGGGCAGCATCTTATTATCCCTGATATGGCAGCCCTTACACTGGTTCTTATTGGGTATGATGTAATCGATCTCAACTTTCTTTCCATTATGATTGATGTATTTAACTTTCCTGATATCACCGGCCACATCATAAAAAGCCTCGGTCTGTTCCTCATTCCAGACATAAGGATATGCATTCCATCCGCCGGGTTCGTTAACCAGCAACCTGGTCTCAAGTATCCTCCTTCCATCACCTGGCTTACGAAAATCATTTTCATAATAAAAATTCTTGATGAGCACTGTTCCGACGGGCAGATCTAAAGGACCCGATTTTATGTATTTAGCTTTTTTGCCCTCAGGGAGTTTTATAAATCTTAGTTTCTCTGCATAGTTTGAAAACAATGCAGAATTGATATCATAGGGTATTACGCCTGTGGCAGGCTGCAGTTCAGCTAGTCTACCGGTGAAGAAATTGTATGCTGAAAGTTTTTGCTTTCTTTCAAAAGCGTTACTTATATCGCCTGGAGAAAGTGACAGGCAGGTGATAACGATAGCAGTTAAAATGACTATGACCAGATATTTCTTCATTTACAATGATAATCTTTTAGATATCAATTTTGACTTCAGTCTATCGCTGATGATGCGCCAGCTTCACCGGCTCCTGCCCTGCTCCTTCACAATCATATGGCCTCATATCTCTCGTGATGCCTTTAAATTTTTCAGCCGCTTTAATATTGGCGAATGACTGGTTCTCGTTATTACGGATGCAAATGCCGTGACCTTTAGCTTTTTCATCGACAATGCCGTCATAAATTATATGCGGTACATTTTTGCCGAACCTGACTTTTAGGCGAAACATCAAACCCATGCGGCCCTTCATCGTGGTTCTTTGCTTCTTACGTACATAACTATTATCATGAATATAGATCTGGTCAGGGTATGGGTAATAGGATGCGTCGTTGATCGGTATTTCCGAAATATAATAACTGACGATGGCGGTGCCGGCTGTTCTGTTATTGACGATTTTATTATTATAGATTTCAACATTGTTGGTTGCCAGGATCATCACACCTGTACCCAATGGTACTTTTCCGACGATATTTCCCTTAGGTGCAAAATTGGGATAGTTATTATGGTGAATATTATTGTTAAACACCCGCACATGTCCTCCTTTCTTTTGTACCAGGTTGGGCAGGTCGAATATCAAAATGCCGCCGGTATTCTCGGTGGCTTCATTATTATATACGTCTGCGAACAGTGTGTTTTCAATCTCTATACCGGCTACATTATGATACGCTTTGCTATTACGCACAATTACATGCTGTGATTGACCCACATAAATACCGGCATCGGAGGCGCCGATGGCAATGCAGCTGTCAATGAGTACATTTTTACATTGTACCGGGTACAGGGCATAGGCTCCATTATCTTTTGAAGGTTTACCAGTCCATTCGGCTTTTATGTTACGAAGTGTAAGCCCGTCTACGTGTTGTGCTTTGATCAGATCACCTTTTGAATCCTGCACTGTAAGATTTTCTAAGGTGATATTCGTGCAATTCGTGATCTTGATGCCTTCCGCGCCAGCAAGCTGGTCTTTGAATGACAAAATCGTCCTGTCCACTCCCCGGCCCCGGATGGTAATATTGGATTTGCCATCTATCCATAATGCCATATTCATTTTAAAATCTCCTTCAGGAATGTCTATTACGGAACCGTCTGACGTCTCAATAAATTGCGTCTGCAATTGTCTGCGCAGATCCTGGGCAGTGAGAGATTGCGAAAAATAAACCAGGACAATCAATAGGCAAGACGTTCTCATAAATAGCCTTTCCCTAATTTACAACATAAAGACGAATCACAGGACATAGTTCACTAACCTACATATATCAAAAATCCTTACCTTAATTCGCAATATGTCCAGAGCGATCAATATTCCTTCCCATTTATCAGGTCTTAATGAAAAGCAGGTCACCGAGAGTCGACTTGAGCACGGGGATAAT
>JAEYVW010000252.1 GCA_023429365.1 Bacteroidota bacterium | reverse complement strand
CTGAAAAAGGTTATAAAGGCCTCGTGATCGCCAATGAAGGTCCCAACTTTTCTGCGGGTGCAAATGTGGGTATGATCTTCATGCTCGCCATCGACCAGGAATATGATGAACTCGATATGGCCATCCGACTTTTCCAAAATACGATGATGCGGGCAAGATACTCCTCCATTCCTGTCGTAGTGGCCCCTCACGGTCTCGCCCTGGGTGGCGCCTGCGAACTTAGCCTTCATGCCGATAAAGTTTGTCCTGCCGCAGAGACTTATACCGGTCTTGTAGAACTAGGTGTCGGTCTGATCCCCGGTGGTGGCGGTACAAAAGAATTTGTATTGAGAGCCGCCGATGAAATGCACGAAGACGAACCCGAAACCATCACACTTAAAAATCGCTTCTTAACCATCGCAACTGCAAAAGTTGGCACTTCCGCCGCTGAAGGCTTTGGCATTGGTGTGTATCGTAAAGGTCTTGATGAAGTCGTGATGAACCAGGGAAGGCGGATCGCGGAAGCAAAAAAATCAGTGATTGAAATTTACGACAGTGGTTATACCGCGCCGGTACCACGAAATGATATCCGTGTACTCGGCCAATCGGCGCTCGGTGCTTTATACTCCGGTATACACGCCATGAAAACTGCTGGCTACGCCACAGAACATGATGCACTGGTGGCAAAAAAGCTTGCGTACGTGATGTGTGGCGGCGATCTTAGTGAACCAACTCTAGTTACCGAACAATACCTCCTTGACCTGGAAAGAGAAGCATTCCTTTCCCTCTGCGGTGAGAAAAAATCCCTCGAACGTATCCAAAGTGTTTTGAAAAGCGGCAAGCCGGTGAGGAATTGATACTAAAACGGTCAGACGAGGACGTCAGACCATTTTAGACGAGCTGGCAAGCATTGGTCAGACGAGGACGTCAGACCATTTGCGAGAACCGGTCAGACGAGGACGTCAGACCATTTTAGACGAGCTGGAAAGCATTGGTCAGACGAGAACCTCAGACCATTTGCGAGAACCGGTCAGATGAGAACGTCTGACCATTTGCGAGAACCGGTCAGATGAGGACGTCAGACCATTTGCGAGACGGTCTGACGTCCTCGTCTGACCGAAAAAAAGGAAACTCGCCGGGGATAAAACGTTTATACTTTGTGATTTAACCTTCATCACCAAATCTGTCCTTGCGAACTTTATTTCTGATTACTCAGAAAATGTTCAGCAATGAAACTTTATGCCGAAAATTGTTACCATGTCTATAACCAAGGAAACAATCACGAACGCCTTTTCCTAAATGACCAGCACTACCAGAGATTCCTGGAGCTTTTCCGATCATATATTGTCCCTTATTGCGAGATACTATGCTGGTGCCTGATGCCAAATCATTTTCATACTATCATTTATGCAGACGCAAGAGTAAATTCATTGATAAAAATTGGATCGACACATCTCGATCCAATTACAAATGGGTTTAGAAAATTACTAAGCAATTATAGCCACGAATACAATACTCAGACTGCCAGATCGGGAAGCCTGTTCAGGCCAAAAACAAAAGCAAAAAATCTTATAACCGATATACATCCCGAAAAAATCACCACAAACGATTTTGATTACTTTACCAAATGTTTTCACTATATTCATAACAACCCGGTGTTGGCCGGTTTGGTAAAAGATCCTGCGGATTGGAAATGGTCATCTTACCGATTTTATATCGGAAATAGGAAATCATCTTTTTGCAATAAGGAACTGGCGAACCGGTTTCTTGGAATATAGAGAAATGTAACACGGTCAGACCAGGACGTCAGACCCTTTAACTCCCGATGGGTACCATCGAACATCAATCAAACCAGCTTCTCATCCATTCCCATATCATCACATATGGGAATGCGGCTGACCCTGCTGTTACTGAAAATATACGGGAGGAAATTGAATGGATGTGGAATGAACCGCAGGGTGTGGTTCATATTGATGGGAAACCATGGCCTGTGCAATTCCTGATCACATCGTCGTACCAGCCTGGAATTACTGCCATCCAGGTTTATGAAAATACAGATCCGCGAAATAATTATTTTCGCGTGGAAGAATTTGTGCATGGCAATATTTCATTTGTCGACGGACTTGGTTGTAATAGTGGCTATTTTAAATTCGAGAATTTATATAAAGGTTCCACCACCGCCGCGCATGAATACGGTCATACCCTCGGTCTTGCGCATCCGCGTGATATCGACATCAGGGGCAAAGGTGTACCGGGAATTATGTACCCCCGTGGTACACTCGTTGATCCCGGATATCAATACAATCCCGCAGCGCGGGCGGGTGATGGCCCCAATGGCGGGACGATGTACCCCATCTATCGCAGGGTTCGACAGGAAGATATTGATCTGTTGAAAATTCCACGTCTTCGATTTGAGAATGGTAAGGCCGTCATTGGTGAATTTTCAAGTGTATGGCATCCCAATCATGCTGATATCAGCAGCGATGATTATTTATGGCAGCGCATATCCGGTTAACCTCTTTGTCCACTTATCCTGTCAGCCCGTCGTTTATAAATATTATTTTTCTCATATCCAAATCTTCCTTAGCTTTTAGTAAATATTCTCCGCCCGCATCGCGGGCATTCACCAAATACTTATTCCTATGCCAAAGAAATGGATTACGTTGCTTTTGGTTGCAGCTGCATTTAATTCGATCGCACAACCAAGACTTCCTAAAAATTATTACTGGCAGAAATTCGACAACGGCCTGGAAGTACTAGTGATTGAAAACCATAAAGTGCCGTTGGTTACGATAGAGATCGCTGTGAAAAACGGCGCTTACACCGAAGGCCCCGAGTACAGTGGCTTATCTCATTTGTTTGAACACATGTTTTTTAAAGCCAACAAAGAATATCCGGACCAGGAAAAATTTATTGAGCGAACAAAAGAACTTGGCGCCATCTGGAACGGGACTACCAGTGATGAGAGGGTCAACTATTTCTTCACTTTCGAAAGTGATAGTCTCGATGCCGGTTTAAGATTTATGAATGCTGCGATTCGTTACCCGATATATCGCACGGAAGACATGCAAAAGGAAAGGCCTGTGGTGGATGGTGAATTCCAAAGGGCAGAAAGTAACCCATTCTTTCAACTATGGATCGATGTAGCCAAACGCACCTGGGGAGAAAATTTCACCCGGAAAAACGCGATCGGCGATCATGATGTGATCAATACTGCCACGCCGGAAAAAATGATGGTCATCAAAGACAAATACTATCATCCGAATAATTCTATCCTGGTGATCTGTGGCGACGTAAAACCCGATCATGCCTTTGCACTCGCAAAGAAAATATATGGCGACTGGGAGCACAGCGGTTTTGACCCTCATGAGAAATACCCCATCCCCGAGTTCCAGGCATTGCAAAAAACAGATTACAACATTAAAACCGCATCCATTGCCGAAACGCCATTTATGATGATGCAATGGATCGGTCCCGAATACCGGAGCGATTCTGCAGCTACCCTGGCCGCTGATGTTTTCTCCAACATCCTGGGATTGAATTCGTCTAAATGGCAACAAGCCTTGATAGACAAAGGACTTGCAAGTTTTTCGAGTGTATCATATAATACTAACAAATATGCAGGGCCAATATATGCCCTCGCATTACCCAATCCGTCTAAAATGAAAGAATGCCATGACGAGATGATCAAACAGATAAGTATGTGGGCCGACGACGATTACTTCAGCGACGAGCAATTACAAACCGCAAAAGAGATATTGATAAGGAATAAGATCCGCAATGAAGAAAAGCCATCTTCACAGGCTTCCGGAATTACTTATTGGTGGTGCAGCACTTCACTGGACTACGCTACTGACTACGATGAAAACCTGCAAAAAGTAAGTCGTGCGGATATCCAGCGATACATCAAAAAATACATTGCTGGCAAACCATATGTCGCCGGAATGATCCTCAATGAAGAAATGAAGAAACAATACAAACCGGAAGAATTTTTCCTGGTAAAATCTTTTTGATAATTACTAAAATCAAAAAAATGAAAATCCTAACACGATATATAACCATTCTTACCATGATCTGCAGTCCTGTGAGCATATTGGCGCAGAACAGTAAGCCTTATGAGATGAATATAAATGGTGTAAAAGTGATCGTACAACCCAGTGGCAATGAAATTGTAGTAGTACAAACGATAATAAAAGGCGGTGTAAAAAACTACCCTGCTGCCAAAGGAGGGATAGAAAACCTCGCTGTAAGAGGACTGACTGAATGCGGCACTATGTCAGATGACAAAAACTCATTTAAAAATAAACTGGATAAAGTGAGCGCGCAGGTAGGTGGATTCAGCGGCATGGATTACGCTAGTTTTAGTCTGAACTGTATAAAATATGACCTGGAAAAAGTATGGCCGCTTTATACCGAAGCTTTGCTTAAGCCGAGATTTGATGAAAAAGAATTCAACCGCATCAAGCAGGATGCCGTCAATTTCATCCGCACCAATGCATCACTCCCCGACGAAGCTATCGATCGCATGGCAATGGAAACCGCGTTTAAGGGGAAGGATTATGCCAAAGATCCCCAGGGTACTGTGGCCAGTGTAGAATCGCTTACAGCGGCAGAAACAAAAAAATACTGGGAGTCCATTTTCACCCGTTCAAAAATAGTGATTGTGATCGTTGGCGAAATTGAAAAATCGGAACTGGAGAAAAAATTAACGGCCTTTCTCGGTAAAGTACCAGCTGGTAAACCTTATACACTGAAAAAAGAGCCTTATGTTCCCGTATCCAATACATTTGCCGCAAAGGAAAGGGATAATGCCACCAATTATATTCGCGGGATAACAGGCGGACCGATGCCGGGATCGGAGGATTACAATGCTTTTGTATTAGCAATGAGAATTTTCGCAACCCGTCATTTTGTGGAAATAAGGTCAAAGAATGGCCTTTCCTATGCACCGCAGGCCTGGTTTAACGCAGGGACCACTCCTTATGCCACTATTTCTGTGACAACTACGGAACCAAACAAATACATTGCAACAGCCAGGAAGCTGGTCGACCAGATAAAGGACGAAGGCTTTAAGGAGTCAGAATTAAAAAATGAAAAAGCCGGCTATCTCACCGGAATCTATTATCGCCAGGAGACCAACGAAGCACAGGCCAATGCGCTTGCCAACAGCGAAGTACTGTATGGAAACTGGAAAAGAGCTTTGACCATAAAGGATGATATAAAGAAGGTCTCGATCACGCAATTGAATAACGCTTTTAAAAAATACATCAACAATATCACCTGGGTTTACCAGGGTGATCCAAAAAAGGTTGACGCTGTAAAGTATACCCAAAAAACGACGCCGGGATTGCCTGAAGAGAAGAAAGCTTTCTAGCTTGTGTGGGGAATTGGGATGGATGTCTTATATAAATAAATTCACTACAATATCCTATTTATACAAACGAACCAGGCTCAAAAACCTGGTTCGTTGCGTTAAACATTTCTCAAGGCTGCTTCAAGCGAGGGGTATAAGAATGTGAAACCGCTGTCGTGCACTTTATCACAACTTACAGTTGCGCTTTTTAAAACTTCAATACTCATTTCACCAAGTATGATCTTCAATAAAAAACTGGGAACATATACCGGTATGAAGAAGCTTCCTTTTCGGATACGGGCGAGATGAAGCATGAACTCCCGGTTCGAAACCGGCGCTGGTGCAACAGCATTGTAGATGCCACGCATCTCATTATTTTCAATAGCCATGGTATACAGCCGTACAAGATCATCGATATGAATCCAGCTGATGCGCTGACGGCCCGACCCAAGTATGGCAGCCACACCAAAACGCAGGGATTTTTCAAATTCTTTTAAAGCGCCGCCATCATGGCTTAATACAATGCCGGTGCGCAGTCTCACCAACCGAATTCCCATTTCCTCAACCGGGTCCAGACTTTTTTCCCATTCCAGGCAGGTGCGGCCTAGAAATCCATCATCAACTGGGTCACCTTCACGAAATGGCCTTGGGTTGGGAATCTGGGGATCGGGACCATACCAGCCGATCGCAGAAGAGCTTACTATGGCTTTGACGTGGTGCGGTGTTTGTCGCAATACTTTGACCAGCAGTTCGCCAGATTTTACGCGGCTATCACGGATCTCAGCTTTTCTTTTGTCTGTCCATCGCTTATCTGCGACGCCTGCACCCGCGAGGTGAATGATGTAATCTGTCTTTGAAATAGCTTCAGTATCGATAGTTCCACCTTCAATATCCCAGTTTGCAAAATCAATATTGCCCTGGGCTTTCATATCCGGCGAAATTGTTTTACTACGTGAAAGAATGATAACCTTATAGTTTTTTTCCAGTAAAGCTTTAGTAATTGCCCTGCCTATCAAACCTGTGCCACCTGTAATCAATACTGTTGCCATATCATTATTATTTGTTCAGCGAAATTATCTTCCAATCCATGTCGTAAATTCGATATAAAAAGCGATGAGATATACCCTTCTGTTTGGCTTTCTTTTATTCACAGGTTTATTGGTAAGCGGACAGTCTTCCAACCCGAAGTCCATACAAAAATCGGGCAACCCGGTTTTTCAAGGTTGGTATGCCGATCCCGAAGGTATCATCTTTGATAAACAATATTGGATTTATCCTACCTACTCAGCTCCCTATGACAAACAGGTTTTCATGGACGCATTCTCATCAACAGACCTGGTGAATTGGACAAAACATCCCAGGATACTCGACACATCTTCTATCAAATGGGCAAGGCGTGCGATGTGGGCGCCTTCGATCATAAAAAACCAGGGGAAATATTTCCTGTTTTTTGGTGCCAACGATATTCAAAGCGACAAAGAATATGGCGGTATCGGTGTAGCTGTTGCCGACAACCCCGCGGGTCCGTTTATAGATCATTTGGGAGAACCACTGATCGATAAATTTCATAATGGTGCCCAGCCGATTGACCAGTTTGTATTCAGAGACAGTGATGGACACCACTACCTCATTTACGGTGGCTGGCGTCATTGCAATATTGCTAAACTAAATCCTGGCTTTACCGGTTTTGAACCATTCAAGGATGGTAAGATTTTCAAAGAGATCACACCGGAAGGTTATGTTGAAGGCCCGTTTATGTTTATACGCAACGGAAAATATTATTTCATGTGGTCGGAAGGCGGCTGGACCGGCCCTAATTACAGCGTTGCATACGCCATTGCCGATTCACCTTTTGGACCTTTCGAGCGGGTAGATAAAATATTAAAGCAGGATCCCAACATTGCTACCGGTGCCGGTCATCATTCCGTAATCCAGGTCCCCGGAAAAGATGAATGGTATATCGTCTATCACCGTCGCCCACTCACCGAAACTGATGGCAACTCACGAGTAACCTGCATCGATAGGATGTATTTTGACGAAAAAGGATTTATCAAACCGGTAGTCATTACCAATGAAGGGGTGGAAAAACGGGTGATCGAATAACCGAGCGTTTAAATATTATCGGTTACTTTTTTGAGCGAAGCCCCCCATGATTTCGTATCTTATTGCCCCAATTTTTTATTTATGCAAACCTTTCCTACCGTAAACCGGCAGGCGATCGTGGATATGCCTGCCGAAGCATTTCGTCGCGTGGGTCACGCGATGGTCGATGAACTCGCCGACTTTATTGAAAATTTACCAGCAGGTAAAGTAACAAATGGCGTCACGCCATCATCCGTCAGAAAACTGATAGGGGCCGAGAATCAACTACCGGAAGACGGTCTCGATCCGGCCAGGCTTGTGCAGCAAACGATTTCGCAGTTAACAAAAAATTCATTGTTCAATGGCCATCCCCGTTTCATGGGCTATATCACTTCTTCACCCGCACCCCTGGGTGCGATGGCCGATTTTATAGCATCGCTTACTAATCCCAACTGTGGCGCATTTATTCTTTCACCAGTAGCCACTGAAATTGAATTGCAATGTATCCGATGGCTATCCGACCTGATCGGTTACCGCAAAAATGCCGGAGGTATTTTAGTGAGCGGTGGCAATATGGCAAATATTGCCGGGCTCTGGGCGGCTCGTAAATACATGGCAAACTGGGACATTCGTGAAAAAGGCCTTGGTGAGCCGGGTTTGAAATTTACATTATATGCTACCTCACAAGTGCATACCTGGTTGCAAAAAACTGCGGACCTGCTTGGTTTGGGCTTGCAAGCTATACGGTGGATACCAGTTGGCCAGGATTTAAGGATGGATGTTACAGCACTCGACAAACAACTGGCAATAGACAAATCAAATGGACTGATCCCCCTGGCGGTGGTAGGTACAGCCGGTAGTGTGGGCTTTGGTACGGTTGATCCGCTGGCGGAAATAGCGCAGGTTTGCCAAAAGCATAAAACCTGGTTCCATATTGATGGCGCATACGGAGGGCTGGCAGCTTCGTTGCCGGAGTTAAAAGATAAATTTTCAGGACTGGAGCATGCGGACTCCATCGCTATCGATCCGCATAAATGGTTGTATTGTCCACTCGAAGCAGGCTGTTTGCTGGTTCGTGATCCCAACTTACTGGCAGATGCATTTTCATTTCATCCGACATACTACCAGTTTGATAAAGTTGGCGATGAAACACCGGTCAACTTTTATGAATGGGGACCGCAGAACTCAAGAGG
>JAEYVW010000134.1 GCA_023429365.1 Bacteroidota bacterium | reverse complement strand
TCAAATAAAGAAAACATCGGTTCGAGATCAGGGATGAGTTGTCTGCATTCCTTCAGCATCGTCAGGGCATAGCCAATCACGGCATCACCGTTTTTGATGACCACCGATGGCGCAAGCCGGTGCATTTTTTGGAGGGTTTCAAGGTTGTGAGAGAGTGTAACAAATCCTTCACTACGGATTTCTTCTTCGCTGATATGTATCGCGAGATTTTTCTTTTGTAATTCGAGTATTTGAACCAGTTCGGTTTCCTGGTTCACAAGTGAAGGCTGGAAACGGGGATTATTTATATTCTCCATAAACTTCGCGCAATGTATCGGCGATCTCACCCAGTGTACATTTGTTCTCCACTGCTTCGATCACGATGGGCATGATATTCTCATCGCCACTGGCCGCATCATTCAGAGATTGCAGGATACTGTCGCATCTGCCATTGTTGCGGCTGTTACGGAGCACCTGTAATTTTTCAATCTGCACCTGCCGCACCGAATCGTCAATCTTAAAACCAGGTACTGGCTCTTCTGTTTCGGTTTGGAACTTATTCATGCCGACAATGATCTTTTCTCCTGTTTCGATCTGTCGCTGGTATTCGTAAGCGCTTCGGGCGATCTCGTCCTGGATAAAACCCTGTTCGATAGCAGACACACTTCCACCCATGTTATCGATCTTACCGATCAGTTCGGTCGCGGCGATCTCAATTTGTTTGGTCAGCGACTCCACATAATACGATCCTGCCAGGGGGTCAACAGTATCAGGCGCGCCGCTTTCGAAGGCTATGACCTGCTGCGTACGCAGGGCGATCCTGGCCGCTTCTTCCGTTGGGAGACTCAGTGCTTCATCATAGCCATTTGTATGCAGCGATTGCGTGCCTCCCAGCACAGCCGCAAGCGTTTGAACCGTAACCCTGGAAATATTATTTAATGGTTGTTGCGCTGTCAGTGTGCTTCCCCCGGTTTGAGTATGAAAACGCAACATCATCGCCTTGGGATCAGTAGCGCCCAGTTCTTTCATGATCGAGGCCCAGATCCGTCGTGCGGCACGAAACTTGGCTACCTCTTCAAACAGGTTATTGTGTGAGTTGAAAAAGAAAGATAGCCGTTTACCAAACACATCTATATCGAGTCCTTTTTCGAGCGCGGCTTTTACATAGGCTTTACCATTACTAAGGGTAAATGCGATTTCCTGCACAGCCGTACTACCGGCTTCGCGAATGTGGTAACCCGAAATTGAGATTGTATTCCATTTTGGCAATTCATGGGAACACCACTCAAAGATATCGGTGATGATGCGCATGGATGGTTTGGGTGGATAGATATAGGTGCCCCTTGCCGCGTATTCTTTCAGGATATCATTTTGTATCGTACCAGTCAGTTTCTTCAGATCAGCGCCCTGTTGTTTAGCAATGGCTACATAAAGTGATAGTAAAATAAAACCGGTGGCATTGATGGTCATCGAAGTGGATACTTTCTCCAGTTGTATGCCATTGAACAGCGTTTGCATATCGGTAATGCTATCGATCGCAACACCTACTTTACCCACTTCACCTTCGGCCAGCGTATGATCGCTGTCGTACCCGATCTGTGTCGGGAGATCAAAGGCCACGCTTAAACCGCTTACCCCCTGGTTCAATAAATAATGATACCGCTTGTTGCTTTCTTCAGCTGTGGAAAATCCGGCGTATTGCCGCATCGTCCACAAACGGCCACGATACATATCCGCTTGTACACCGCGTGTGTATGGAAATATTCCCGGATACTCCGCGTCAACACCTGCTGGTAAGTCATCAGCGGTGTAGATGGTTTTGATCTCGATACCGGCATCAGTATATTTCTTGTTTTCACCCATGTCCGCTTAATATTACAAGTAACCTGATTTTTACGATCGTATTATGCCAACCTGACTTTACTTAACGATCTTCTTCGCTTCAAAATTTATGGCTTCCAGCACAATGCTATGCAAAGCGCCTTTTTTCTGATGGATGACAAAATCCAGTAGCATCTTGCTTAATTCCGTTCCCGACGCGTCGGGTGGGAGGGTGGCTGCCACCTGGTTGATGATAAGCATGTTTTGATCTTTCAGGTTCCGGATCGCTTCCCAGGCAACAGGACTCACATAGATCTGCTGTGTGGCATTGTAATCACATTCCTGTTTGATGCTTTCCAAAAGCAAAAGGTGCATTTCACGGGCGCTTAATCCTGGCTGGTTGGTACGGCTTACCAGGTTAGGTATAGCTATCCGTTCAGCCAGTAACACGAGTCTTTCGTAAGCCTGCAATTGCAGTGGGCGGGTATTGAAATCATCCTTGTCGTCGGTGGTGGCCGGTTTTTTCCGCAACCTGTTCACCTGGTAAAAACAATACAGCGCAATAAGCAGGGCAATAACAGCAATTAAAAGGGTGATCATATTCTGATCCATAGGACTATGTATTTTGGTGAACAAAAGTAACAAAGCTTGATGGAGTTGCAAGTATTAAACAGGCAAGAGGAATGACTTATTTAATATGTTATTAATCCAATGTCCTGAGTGGCGTTCCCCGAGCTTGGGTTATTTGTGTATTTTTGCGCTATGAATACAATAACAACTCCGGTTACGCTAACTACTGGCGCCATCCGTGAAATAAAACGGCTGATCGGAGCAGAGGGATTTGACAAAAG
>JAEYVW010000124.1 GCA_023429365.1 Bacteroidota bacterium | reverse complement strand
TCGCCTTCATACCATGCTTCAATGCCTTCGGCAGAGGCGCTCATAGGTGCAGTAATCCCGGCGGCGCCGATTGCTGCTGCTCCAAGAGTAAGAGATTGCAGAAATTTTCTGCGCGGTTGCACATTTAGTCTGGACATAAATAGGAGTTAAATGGTTAATAGATCTGATTTTTCTAATAGAGGTTAAAAGAACTTTTTATGCCGGGAAGGCGGGAAAGCGGGAAGAATATTCATTTTTATTCCCAGAAAACGCAATCCCTTGTTCCAGGGCATACGAATAGCCTTAGGATCAGTGTTAGGCCCAGTTAAAGCTACAATGAAGGGTTCCCTTCAGGCTAACAATTGCTGTTCAAAGTATAGCAAAATTTGTTCAGGTGAGGCGTGGTTAAACCAGTTTTGTTAAGAGGGAAGGTGTACAGCCAAATTTTTCAACGAAGCATTTTGTAAAATAGGAAGGACTGTTAAACCCGGTCTGAAAAGCGATTTCTGTGATATTGGCTTTTTTTTGTTTTAGCAAAACCAGTGCTTTATTCATTCGCAGATCATTGACGAAATCATTAGGCGAACGGCCGGTCAATGCTTTTACCTTGCGGTATAGTTGCGGCCTGCTCACACAGATACCGCTACTCAGGTTATCGAGATGAAAATCCTGTTCTGATAAATTCGCTTCCGTGATGCCGAGTAACTTGGTTATGAATTCTTCTTCGGATACACTGAGTGAGCGGATATGATTTTCATGATTAAAAAGCTTTTCATCCCGGCAAAGCCTTTTCACCATGGCAGATGTGAGTACCTGGTTGTCCTGTACGGTTGTGCTGAGACGATGAGCCAGTTTGATTGCTTCATTGAAAAAGTCACCGTCTTTTGTAAGGGGCTGGGATACGCTGACACCAATTTTGAAAACGATAGCCGGTAATTGATGGTCCGTATTTTTTATCAATGCTTCCTGAATTTGAAGGGCGCATTGTACGGCAAGTGTACTCTCGTTCAGAATTCCGATAAGGCTGTCATCTGCCTCCCATTTCATGATGCGGCCATCAAACGATTTGATTTTCTCAGCGATAATATCCCTTGCCCAGTGAGGCGTAAGCAGCAGCGATAAATCTTCGGAATTTTTTGCGACAGTAACACCATAAACCGACGCGACGAGGATATTTCGGTATCCGTTATCCTGTGAGCCGTCGGCATTCAACACGTGACCATGATCTAATTTAACATCCAGGCCCATCATTTTTTCATACATGCCCGCAGCCACTTCTGATAAGGCACAGGCAACATTTCCATGCGCCAGCTGGTGCACTTTTTCACAGCTAGCCGCATCGGGTCCTTCCATCAGGCAAAACACGGTGCCTTCCGCTTCATTTACCCAAAACTGGTGATATTTTACACCGTATAGATCCTGTACTCCGATATCAGCAATGTGTGCGGTTTTGACAGCTTCAATGGATATGTTGTCGAACTTATGAAAATCCATGAACAAAGGCATAGCAGGCGTTTTAATAATTTAAATGACGCAGCATTTTTTTTCTTCCCGTTTTGCAGGAGGGCTCAAAATTTCTTTTTAAATACAACGATGAAAAGGACTCATACTTTGGTTCCGGCAGGTAGTTATAGTGAAGAAACAAAAGATCATCTGCCGCCAGTTGAGAAAACATTACAGGTGGCTGCACCTTGAAGTCGTAAGTATTGTTCATACAACTTTATTTGCGGTATCAAAACCCCTATTAAGTTAAGCATTTAAATAATAGGTTTAACCGGGCTGCATAAGTTTTCAGCCAGTTCCCACGTCGGGGATAAAAGTTTCAGTATCAGTATCTTTACACTCCACGATGGATTATATCATAGAATACCGGCGGTTTATTTATAGTCATTACCTCGCCGATGGTGTGCGCATTACCGCAGGTATTTTGTTGCCAACCCTGGTGCTTAATTTTTTCGGGTACCTCGACACAGGCACCTTTCTGTCACTGGGTGCCTTGTGTGCTACTATTACAGATAATCCCGGCCCCATTCATCATCGGCGCAATGGATTGCTCGCCTGTTGCGGGATCATCTTTATCGTCGCCCTTGCCGTGGGGTATTCCATGCCTTATACCTGGTTATTCATGGTCCTTCTGCCCCTGTTTTGTTTTTTCTTTTCCATGATCGGCGTGTATGGCGCCAGGGCATCAGCAATCGGGATCGCCGCCCTGCTGATGATGGTGATGATGTCGCACGAAGGATTAGAGGGTGGGGAAGTGATCTGGTTCGCCCTCTGTGTATTTGCTGGCGGGCTTTGGTACACCTGTTTAAGCCTGCTGCTTTACAGTATCCGGCCCTATAAACTGATCCAGCAATTATTGGGCGAGTACGTGTTGGCCGCCTCCAAGTACCTACGTGCGCGGGCCGAGTTTTATGCGGCTGGAACGGATATCGATCATGGGTATGAGAACCTGATGCAGGCCCAGGTAGATGTACAACACAAACAGGGCCAGGTGGCGGAGTTATTGTTTAAAACCCGAAGTATCGTAAAGGAGTCGACACATACCAGCCGGATCCTGATGATGGTTTTTCTCGATGTGTCCGACCTGCTGGAAAGAACCATGGCATCACACCTGGAATATAAAAAGCTGCACAACTATTTTGATGATACGAATATCCTTTCGGAGTACCGGCAGCTGATACTGCTGCTTGCCGGTGAGTTGGATGAAATTGCCATTTCACTGAGCAGTGGGCGCGCCTCCGACTATGACGAACGAATTGACAGACGGCTGGTGGAACAAAGAGAACAGCTACACCAGTTGCGTTTAAAGATTTTGAATCCAACCAACCTGGAGGGGTTTATAAGTTTACGCCATATACTTGATAGTATTGATGATATAGCAGCACGGATCAGAACACTACACCAGTATACGTCCTACGATCCAAAACTGAAGAACCTCAAACTCGATACGCCCGATCCTTCCCGTTATGTAGCTCGCCAGACCATCGATCCCGAACAGTTCTGGTCTAATTTTTCGCTGCAGTCTAATATTTTTCGACATTCACTCCGACTGACAATAGCCGCCATGGCCGCTTATTTTGTGGGAAAGATCCTGCCCCTGGGTCATGGATACTGGGTGCTATTGACGGTGATCATTATTTTGAAACCGGGATATAGTCTGAGTAAGCAAAGAAATGTTCAACGTCTTGTTGGTACTCTGATCGGTGTAGCCATAGGCTGGGTGATCCTATATTTTGTAAAAAACAATACGGCTATTTTTATTTTTCTTATAGTCACGATGACGGCCGGATACAGTTTTATACGATGGAAGTATACCGTGGGTGTTGTTTTTATCACACTGTTCCTGTTGTTCATGT
>JAEYVW010000104.1 GCA_023429365.1 Bacteroidota bacterium | reverse complement strand
ATCGGGAAGGATCCGGTGAAGACATTGTTGGAGCTTTAGTTTTTATGGGGGATTAGGAATTAGGAGTGTCCTGGGTGATGGATTTTTTTCCTTTTTATTAGAGTTTCGTCCCGTTTACAAATCGGTTGGGCATTCCCAAAGCGTGAGTCGTTTTCACTCATATATTAATTCTGCGAAAGATATCCTGTCGGTATACAACGGACAGGAACCTTTTGCTTCCTTCCTGAAAAAGTATTTCAGCCAACATAAAAAGTTTGGTTCGAGAGACCGTAAGCAGGTGAGTCATCTTTGTTATTGTTATTTCCGGTTGGGAAAGGCTCAACTGAATATGGCAATGGATGAGAAGATACTCGTCGGGTTGTTTCTTTGCTCGACTACATCAAATGAGTTACTGGATGCATTAAAACCGGACTGGAATCAGCAAGTCACACGCACACTGACGGATAAACTTGTCTCACTCGGAATAAAGGATTCAATTAATGTATTTCCATGGAAAGAAGAGTTGAGTGATGGGATAGACTTTGAATTATTCAATTCTTCATTTTTTATACAGCCCGATTTATTTCTGAGAACGCGACCGGGTAAAAAACAAATCGTGTTGCGGAAGCTGGAAGCCGCAGGTCTTGATGTTAGCAGTCCGTCTGGGAATTGCATAGCACTACCCAATGCCGCGAGGATCGACGATTTGATTGAGCTGAACCGGGAAGCGGTGATACAGGATCTGAGTTCGCAAAAAACGGGAGAAATTTTAGAAAAGTTCACCGGCGCAGAAAAGAAACAGTTACGTGTTTGGGATTGTTGTGCAGCCAGCGGTGGCAAGTCGATCATGGTGGTGGATATACTTGGTGATATTGACCTGACGGTTTCTGATATCCGGAAAAACATACTACATAATCTTGACAAAAGATTTGCAGATGCGGGCATTACGAAATATAAAAGCCTGGTCGCCGATCTATCCGTGCCCGGTTTCCGACTTGTACAACCTGGTTTCGATCTTATAATCGCCGACCTGCCCTGTACGGGAAGTGGCACCTGGAGCAGAACACCCGAGCAGTTATTTTATTTTGATAAACAGGAGATCGGGCGATACGCTGCATTGCAGAAAAATATCCTTGCTAACCTGGTAACGCATTTGAATCCAGGTGGTTTCCTACTCTATATTACCTGCTCGGTTTTTAAAAAAGAGAACGGGGAAAACATACAGGAACTTGCTTCCGATTTTCCGATGGCTTTAAAAGAAAGTGGAATCATTGCTGGCTATGATAAAAAAGCAGACAGCATGTTCGTGGCCTTGCTCCAGAAACTATAGTTTAAGGAACTGCGTTTTACCAAGGACCTTGTTTTCATTCAACACGCGAATGAAGTATTGACCATTGCTTAGTTTTTGCGAAGGCAAATCAAAAATTGCGCGGCCGGCTGGTTTGGATTTGCGTTGTCTGAGCATTAGCTTACCTGCGGAATTATATATTAGAATTGATAACAGCGGCACGGCTTCCGGACTATCGACAATCAGCAGGCTATTACCCGCAACCGGGTTTGGGGCCACATTAACTGTAGTAATATCGGAAGTACAGGTAGTGCCAAGCATCACTTCGATCGTGTCGATATAAACATCAGTAAAACTGGCGCGACTGGAATCGAGTACCTGGCGAATGCGGTAGGTAATTGTTCCGGGCGGTATCCCATTTACAGGATCGCTAACCTGGTAACTATGGGTGGTAAACGTATTTCCCGTCATAGCATTGAGTTGACCAATCAGTGTGTATCTTGGTTCACCCGGTGCTATGCGTTCTATCTCGTATTTCATGCCCTCACTGTCTTTGCTGGTCCAGTTCAGTTGTACGGAACAGTTGCTGATTGTAGCCGACGATGTTACCTGTTCTTTTAACAAGGTTATGAGTGCTTTTTTCATATCGGGTATACCAAAGCCGATACGATTGTTGGGATTTTGATAGGTGTTGCCCGCTTCCCGCAGCGCCCTGATGATTCGCATATTGTTCACTTCAGGAAATCCCTGCCACAGGCAGCTTGCGAGTCCCGCTATCGCGGGGCAGGCTAAAGAAGTACCATTTAAATAACCAAACTGGTTGGACGGTGCCTGTATGAGTGCATTCACCCCAACCGATGCCACATCAGGTTTTATTCTTCCATCGGCAGAAGGTCCATAACTTGAAAAAGCACCTACCGTCCCAAACACATCAACTGCACCGACAGCCAACACGCTATCGCCATCTGCGGGCGTCGTTATTTTCTCCCAGTAATCCATGCCGGAATTACCAGCCGAGTTGACGACAAGAAGACCTTTACCCGCCGCCAGGTCTGCCGCACGCGCCGACATGGTGATATCACCATTCAGGGCACTAAAAGGATAGTCCGACACACTGCCACTGAAATCATACCCATAGCCCAGCGAAGATGAGATCACATCGGCACCGATACTATCGGCTCTTTCTGCTCCGCAGGCCCAGTTGAATTCCTCGATAGGATATTCCGATCCTGTATCTTCTGTTCTGAAAAGGTGAAAACTTGCCCCGGGGGCTTTCCCAACCATAGTACCAGGAACATTTGCGGCGATTACGGAAAAGCACATCATGCCATGCGAATCATCTTCTGCAACACTTTCCTCACGTGATACAAAATCCCAGGTACTCATAACCTGGTTGTTCGCGTTTACACTATCGAAGGCTTTATACGTATTGTAATTAAAATAGCCGGCGTCCAGCATAGCTATTTGTATGCCCTGTCCACGGAGTCCGATATTATGTAAGAATACACCATTGTGCAGGTTTATTTCCTTCAGTGAGTTATTCCCGTAGTTATAAAAATTTAATTCAATTGTTCCTGTTCTCGAAGTGGTGATTACCGGGGATGAATATTCCTCTTCTAATTTATTCTTCAAACTACCTGTAGGTCTTGCGGCAACAGCAGCGGTATTTAAAACAAAAGGCAGGGCATTGATCGCTGCGATAGCATTCGCATCTGAAGTTTGTATGCTGACCGCGTTCAGCCATCGCGATACATTCAATAAGGACACATTGGGAATAGCGGCGACTTGTGAAACATAACTGAATGGTACAGGCAGGTCGGTACTATCAATCGCGATATTATACCGGGCCCTTCTTTCGACCGCACGCTGGCTTAAATAAACAGTTGGTGAACTAAGTGAATGTGTAGTAGCGGCTTTGTTTTGGAATTGAACGACATAATGGGTGAGTTGTGCATTGCCCGAGTATACAAACAGCGATAACAGCGCAAAAATTGAAAGCTTCCCCATGAAATGAATTGCAATATCAAAGTTAGGCGATCCGATCTCAATTATGATCGATCATCCACATCGTGATGCCGAAGCCACGATA
>JAEYVW010000083.1 GCA_023429365.1 Bacteroidota bacterium | reverse complement strand
GGTACTACCTGGTCGATGCCCTGCAATACACTATAAGTATCGAAAATACCTCCGCTGGAAGCGCAGGCGCCTACGGCGATCACCCAGCGGGGTTCGGCCATCTGCAGGTAAACCTGTTTGACCACGGGACCCATCTTCTTGGCGATCGTACCCATTACCATCAGTAGGTCGCATTGACGGGGGGAAAATCCTACCCTTTCACTGCCAAAACGTGCCAGGTCGTAATGCGCACCCATCGTTGCCATGAACTCGATACCGCAGCATGATGTTGCAAAAGGCAGGGGCCAGATCGAGTTTTTTCTCGCAAGACCTATTACACTATTTAATGATGTTGCAAAAAAACCCTCTCCCTGGTGTCCTTCCGGCATTTCAGCCAGGCTGATATCCGCAACAAGAGGTTTTTTAGTAATATTATATGAAACCGGACGTGACATAATCAATCCTCCTTCCCCGAGGGGAGTTTGAGATCATTAAAAAATTTTTCAATACAGCTACATTTGCCTGTCTTGAAAAACAACCTGAAAGCAGAACTATTTTGGCTGGAAGGGATCAGTCTTCCCACTTCAGCGCTCCTTTTTTGACGATGTAGATAAATCCACATAAAAAGAAGCCAACAAACATCAATACCGCCCAAAAACCGCTCCAACCCAACTCTTTAAAATTTACCGCATAAGGGTAAAAAAAGATCACTTCCACGTCAAAAAGCACAAACAATATAGCAGTCAGGAAATATTTTATAGCCATGGGCTGACGGGCATCCCCGTGACTTTCAATACCGCTGGCAAAGGTTTGTAATTTATCGGAGGTCTTGCGTTTGGGACCCAGCAGGTGGGTAGCAACCATCAGCGTAACGACCAGGCCAACTGCAAAAATGATCTGTATGGCGACCGGCAAATAGGAGCTGGCATCAGAGGCAGTTGGATCTATCTGGAGTAAGTGAATCATATTTTTTTACCCTATCGGCAAAAATAAGACAGCAATATCAATTATCCGAATTAAAAGCAGGCATAAAAAAACAGCCCGGGAAATCCGGGCTGCCTTATAATTTATATTTTTTTCTTATCTCAAAATTTGCTTGCGCTACCGCCCCGAGGAGCTACTACTTCGCTGTGGCGATGAAGAAGAAGACCGCTGTTGTTGTCGTGGCGTAGCTGACGGACTGGAAAGCTGATCGATATTCTTTTGAATGCTTTCCTGAACTGCGGGGTCTTTGGTAGCTGACTTCATTTTTTTCAGGTACTCGATTGCTTTGTCTTTATCACCCTGGTCGAGGAAATAAGTGGCCAGGAAATAAGACGAGCTTGCGATCTGCCTGGAATACTTAACCGTATCTCGCTGCGCAAAATCATATAATTTTTGTGCGGCCGGTAAAGCAATGCTGTCTTTTTTCACCGTATCGATCAATTGGGCATTATTATGCATCCACTCCCATCCAAATTCCTGGTCGGGATATTTCTCAGCAACCACCTTGAAGATATTATATGACTTAGCATAATCCTGTCCCCGGTAGTTAGCTAACCCGGCAGCGAAATAATCGTTGATGGTCAGGTTGGGTTTTATTTCCAGGATCAGGTCATGCAATTGTGCTTCGTTGGCATAATCCTTTTTAGCTGCAAAAAATGCAGTGCCTTTCTTCAACAGGTCGATCTTATTTTCCAGCACCGTATCGGCTTTGATACCTTCTTTATAGCTTTCCAATACCACTGCTTCCTGGCCGGGAATAACAGAGTAAGCCGAAGCTTTCATCTGGTAATCCAATGGTGTGAGCTCTTCGGAATTTGCCTTGGCAAAATACTGGTCAACATATTCTTTAGCAGCAGCCGTATCTTTTTTCTGAAGATAGCTGTCTGCGATCAGTTTGTAGACGCGAGCCCGGGCATTAGGTCCTACCTGCGCAATGATATTCTTTGCTCCTGCAATCGCGCCATCGAAATCCTTTTTAGCCCAAAGTGTCTGTACACGGATATAATCGTTTTCCGGATCAGGATCCGAGCTGGATATAAATTTCTGGGCAAATTGTTCAGCGGTTGCGAAATCAAGCCTCATCAATTTGTGATAATACAGGTCATAATATGCCGGTGCATATCTTGGATCCTTTTCTACCGCATCGTTCAGGTATTTTTCATAAAGATCCCAGTTACGTTGTGAATTGAACAACTGTGCCATTCGGTAATAGGGAGGAGCAAAGTTGGGGTCAACCTGTGTAGCTTTTGTATAGCTTTGGAAAGCCTGGCCACCTGCTTCACCAGGTTTTGCTTTACGATAAGCATTACCAAGGTTCAACAGGATATCAGCATTTTTAGGATCACGCTGGGCTGCAATCTCCAGTTTTTCCACTGCATAATTTATATCGCCGCCTTTTTTCTCTTTTGCATTATATGTGTTCGTGATCGCCCTGCCAACCGCGTTCAGGATATCCGGGTCATCGCCCTTCCTGCCTCTCGACATGGTAATTGCCGCTTCGAAACGCTGGCGTGCTTCACTCATTTTATTTTCCATCAGCTCCACATGCCCCATTCCGACTATAATCAGGGGTGCATTAGCACTGCTCATTAATGCTTTGCTATATACATTTTTGGCATCGGTGGTATCACCCATTTCAATATGGGTCTGACCCAGCCAGTATATCGCTTCAATATTATTAGGATTTGAAGCCAGTAATTTTTCAAAAGTAGCTTTGGCACTCTTATACCGTTCAGCATACAGGTCCTTCACACCATCTTTGATCGATTGTGCCTGCAACACACTTATTGCAAAAAGGCCGGCTACTAAAAAACCAATAGATATTTTCTTCATTTTTCTTTCACTTTTTTAAGAGTTGTAAATATAACTACTTTGTTTTATTCCCTTAACCTTACCGGTCTTACTCTAAAATCTTTTTGTGCCGGCATCAGGTAAGCCCTTTTAAATATTAATTGTCCTCGCTCTCCACTCATAAAATCCGCAAATCCTTTTCCCAGGCCCTTGTGGTTCTCTTTCAATATATATACCAAATCACGGATCATCGGGTACCGGCGCAAATAAATATTGGCCTGTACAGGTAAAACATACATTCCCGGCATGTCCGTGCTTTCTAAATGCGCCATTTTCACCTTCTTCAAAAAACTTACCTGCTGTACATCTTCGCGATTTCCAATCCAGCTGACGCCGATAAAGCCTATGGTATTTGGATTTTTAGCAACATAGTCGATCACTCCTTCGCTGGACCTGGCCGCAACTGCCGTGGGCGTGATCGGTTCGGCTTTCAATACTGAATCGACGATGAAACGTACCGTACTGGTTGCCTGCACTCCGTCAAAAACCGGGATTAATTCTTTCTTAAATTTCCCGGTGAGTATCTCCCTGATCTCTTCCATTGAGAAAAGTGAGTCCTCAGCACCTGGATTCACAATCACGGCAACCGCATCCCTTGCTACCACCATCTTCTTTGGCGCGATACGAAAAGAGTCGACAATAAAACTTCTTTCATTCTCACTATATCCTCTTGTTGCAATGATCATACGCACACTATCAACGATCATATCCTTCAAACATTCCGCTTCGGGCTTATAATTCACTACTATTTCTGTCCCGGGACGGTTTGCCTCATATACTTTGACATGCTCATCGATGATGGGTTTAAACGACTCGTCGGCGCTCACATAAATCCTTCCTCCGTAAGGCGAATCGGGCTGTTCTTCTTCTTTCTCCTTGTTCGACTTACAACTCCAGCCCCCTGCCAGCAGCAAGGATACCAGTGAAACAACTATTGAATATCTCAAGACTCTCATCAATTACTCTACTTTGTTAAATCTGTCAGCCACAAACCGGCTATCTAAAATAATTTTTTTTGTATCCCCGGTATACACGCCAGGCTCCATACAAAATACAAATGCCGCCGAAAATCTTATCGATATCATTAGGTGGGAAATTTTCGTTGAATTCCAGTTTAAACCTGTCCCTTACCAGGAAAAATATACCGGCAATAACAATCAAAACGCCAATCGAATAATCCATCAGCGCTTTCCTTATCGCTATCTGCTTTCTTTTCTGTTTTTCGTATTCCTCCAACATAGGTTTCCTTTTCAAATCGGGCAAATTATTACATTTTATGAATATGCCTCTATAATTGTCAGGTTTCTGTCATAAAAATGGCTGTAAATAATCACTCACTCTCATATCGCTTGTTGCCCGAAAAACAGATGCCTGGAACAGCATAATCCATAAAGCGCACCCAACAATTAACGGTTTGTCGCACAATGCTGTAAAACAGAATATCTTTGCGCCATGAAAATCTTAATGGTGTGTTTGGGGAACATTTGCCGCAGTCCGCTCGCAGAGGGCATTTTACGGCATAAAGCCAGCAATTCGGGCTTAAACTGGATCGTGGAAAGTGCGGGCACCAATAGCTACCATATTGGAGAGCCTCCACATCCCCTTTCTCAAAAAGTTGCCAAACTCAACGGTATCGATATATGTGACCAGCGGGCCAGACGTTTTGTAACCGAAGATTTCGAGGTGTATGATAGAATTTATGCACTTGCCAACGACGTACTGGATGATATCCGCCGGATCGCAAAGAAAAATTTCGATCCTTCAAAAGCCGACCTGCTCATGAATGAAATTTACCCGGGTCAGAATCTCGATGTACCGGATCCCTGGTATGGTCCCGAGCCTGGCTATCATGAGGTCTACAATATGATTGACGAAGTTTGCGATACCATAATAAAAAAATACGCACCCCATTTTCAATCCGATCCCGATAGCTATCGGGATCGGGTTTAAACTCTCAAGCAGCGCTAATGGCAAAACCATCATTGCCCCAGGGCACCAGGGATTTCGGACCCGATATTGTTCGCAAACGGAATTATATCCTCAATACAATCAAAGAAGAATTTGAACGCTGGGGCTATCAGCCTCTGGAAACCCCTGCCATGGAAAACCTGGATACGTTAATGGGGAAATATGGGGAAGAGGGCGATAAATTAATTTTCAAGATCCTCAACAACGGTCTGAGCGATCCGAAAAATATCGACAAAGCAAAAGCCGCATTTGAAAATGTATTGCAGGGCCGCAATGATAAAAACCTTACGGAACGTGCGCTGAAATATGACCTGACCATTCCATTCGCCCGCTACGTTGCGATGAATCATGGGCAACTGGCACTACCTTTCAAACGATACCAGGTACAACCGGTGTGGCGGGCCGACCGACCGCAAAGAGGCCGATACCGCGAATTTTATCAATGCGACGCCGATGTAGTCGGTAGTCAGTCCCTGCTTAATGAAGTAGAACTTGTTCATATTTACGCAGGCGTCTTTAAAAAACTTGGGATACCGGTAATAATAAAGATCAACAGCCGCAAAGTACTGGCGGCATTGGCTGAGCAGGCAGGCAGCGCAGATAAACTTACCGATATCACTATTGCCATCGATAAGCTCGATAAAGTTGGTCCCGAAAAAGTGAAGGAAGAACTGTTGCAACGCGGACTACACGAACAACAGGTGGCCCTGGTCCTGCTATATCTAAATATCACAGGTGGCAATCCTGAGCAACTGGAACAGGTAAAACAAATAATGGGTCAGAACCCTATGGCGCAAAAGGGTATTGAGGAGATCGAATACATACTTTCTTATTGTTCCAACGAAATCCCGGTAAGTATTGATTTTACACTGGCGCGTGG
>JAEYVW010000068.1 GCA_023429365.1 Bacteroidota bacterium | reverse complement strand
TGCTCATGCGCGATCAGGAAGCGAAATACATCCCCTGTTTTTAATTTGATCAGTTTGGTCAACGAAATCGGTGTACGCAGGCTCCCGATATCTTTTTGTTTGGCCAATTCCAGCAGGTCAAGCAACTGGTGCTGGTAAGTTAAAAACGAATCGATCACAGGCTTGGCATCCAGCAAGCGCGGCGGACGATGACCGCGTGGTGTTTTCATTTTATTCCTGACCTTCCCTGTTTCGGTGGGCTTCATCATATTGGTGAAGTAGTTGCCAAACCAACCAGATTTGAACAACGCAACCGCGGGTTTATCAGCCTGCAGGGATTTTTCCAAAGCTGGATTGTAAAAACGATTATAGCTATTCAGGTGTTCCAGGATCTCCACCACGCTCCATTTACCTGGCGCGGGCTGCTCCAGCAACACACCGGGGTCGGCGGATTTGAGCTGGTTGACACGAAGGATCATTTCCCTGACATCCGACTGCAATTGGTCGAGTAATTCTATACTGTTGAACTTTTTCATTGTCTCATAATTTTACACAAACCTAGTATGGCTATCAAAGAAAAATCTTGGCATTTTCTAAGATTTTCGATTTTACAAACGAACAGTCCCTAATAGTTTGCTGAATGTTGTCGCATCGATACCCAGGTATGACGCCAGGTACTTATGTGGTATCAATTGTAATACATGCGGGCTGCGTTTCAACAGGGCCTTGAACTTTTCCTCCGCGCTATAGGATTGCAGTTCGATCTGGCGCTCGAGCACTCCCTTTAATATATGGCTGGTTTGAAGCAGGATCATCTTCTGGATATTGGGGTATTGATCCATCATCTGGCTGATGTTCTTATAGGTGGTGCGCAGGAACCGGCTGGCGGTAAGCGTCTCCATAAAACATTTGGATGGTGTCTGGGTAAGAAAAGAATCTGCCAGGCCTGAAAAAGAAGGTGCATAGGTAAACACGATCGTGGCTTCCTGCCTGTCATCACCCACGTAATACCCGCGCTGGATGCCTTCCAGTACAAAATAAAGATAACGCTCCGTCTCACCCGCTGCGGTGAGAATTGTCTTTCGCTTACATTCAAAAGGCTGCCATCCTGTAGTAAATGCTGCCAGTTCCTCCTCCTTCAAAGGATAAATCGCAGAAATAAACTTTTCTAAAACCGAAGTATCAACCATCATTAAACAAAAATAGAGACATGAAGATACAAGACATGCTCCTCATAATATCGACACACCACGGTGGCTTGTAGCCTCTCCCTTATTTTGTACCTTGCCCTGCACGTTCTTTATCCCGTGACCCCGGTACCACGTCATATCGCCCATTTCGATCTCGACTCATTCTTCGTGGCTGTCGAGATCATCAATAACCCATCGCTCAGGGGTAAGCCCATCATCGTGGGCGGCAGCAGTGAGAGGGGTGTTGTATCGACCTGCAGCTATGAGGCCCGGAAATTTGGCGTCCATTCCGCGATGCCGATGCGCACCGCTGTCAAGCTGTGTCCGCAGGCCATCCTGCTCCGGGGAAGTATGAACCAGTATAGCAAGTATTCAAGGTGGGTGACCGATATCATAGCTTCAAAAGTGCCATCGTTTGAAAAGGCGTCCATCGATGAATTTTATTGCGACCTGACCGGCATGGATAAATTTTTTAAGGTCAGCCAGTACACGCGAGAACTGCGTGAACTTATTATAAAAGAAACAGGGCTGCCAATCTCCTGCGGGTTGTCGTCGGCTAAGTTCATCAGCAAAATTGCCACCAACGAAGCAAAACCAAACGGATTCCTGGAAGTGCCACATGGCCGGGAAAAAGATTTTCTATGGCCCCTGAAAATAGAAAAGATCAATGGCGTGGGAAAGCAAACTGAGCAGCAATTGAAGAGCTTCGGAATCTATACCATCGAAGATATTGCCCGCACGCCAGTAGAGATCCTTGAAAGATATGTTGGAAGCTGGGGGCATTCCTTATGGCAAAAAGCACACGGGATAGGCAGCGCGGATATCGAGACCGACTGGGAACAAAAAAGTATGAGCCGGGAGAACACATTCCATGAGAATATTTCGGACATCGGATTATTGCATAGTGAACTGGTAAGACTGACCGAACAAAATGCCTATGACCTCCGTAGTGATGAGAAGATGACAGGTTGTGTGACGGTCAAAGTAAGGTATCCCGATTTTGAGACCGTTTCCCGGCAGGAAACGATAGACTATACTTCGCTTGATGACCTGTTGATCGCAAAGGTGAAAGATCTGTTCAATAAGCTCCACCGCAAGGGTCAACCCGTCCGGCTGCTCGGAGTTCGCTTCAGCCAGCTGATTCCTTTCACACTGCAAATGAATCTTTTCAATAACAACGAAGAAAAGCTCAACCTCTACAAAGCCGTTGATGAAATCAAGGACCGTTTTGGGATAAAATCGATTAAAAAAGCGGCGGCGGCCAGAAACAGGACGCGGAATTCCGAATAAAACCATAGTCCTTATCTTCGCCCCTCCAGAAAAGATTATTCATCGCTTAATTCAATTATAATGCAAGCTTGGAAAGAATACCAGGAGAAAAACAAGGATCGTTTTTTACAGGAAATGCTCGATTTACTCCGGATACCCTCTGTTAGCGCAAAGAGTGAACACAAAGCCGATATGCAGAAATGCGCCGAAGCAGTGAAGAAGAGTTTGATAGACGCCGGCTGCGACCGGGCCGAAGTAATGGCAACCGCTGGTCACCCGGTTGTTTTTGGAGAAAAGATAACAGACCCCTCTAAACCTACAGTATTGGTTTATGGACACTATGATGTACAACCCCCGGAGCCCCTGGAACTTTGGACCAACCCGCCATTTGAACCCACTATCATCGATGGAAAAGTGTATGCCCGAGGATCTGCAGATGACAAAGGACAGTTCTTCATGCATGTAAAAGCACTTGAGACCCTGGTAAAGACAAATACCATGTCGACCAATATCAAATTCCTGATCGAAGGTGAAGAGGAAGTGGGTTCACCTAACCTGGCCAAGTTTGTTGCTGCAAATAAAGACCTGCTTAAAGC
>JAEYVW010000489.1 GCA_023429365.1 Bacteroidota bacterium | reverse complement strand
TCAAAAAATAAAAGTTTGTAATTGCCCTTTTTTTCTCGATTTTTATGCAACCGATTGCAGCATGAAGCCGAAAAAAGAAGTAACCATATACGATATTGCCCAGAAACTGGACCTTTCATCCGCCACGGTGAGCCGCGCCCTTCGCGATAATCCCGCTATCAATAAGAATACAAGGAAGAAGATCCAGGAAACCGCCCGTGAACTGGGTTACCGCCATAATAATTTTGCCAGCAGCCTGCGCAAACAAAAGACAAATACGATCGGTGTGATCGTTCATGAACTCAACAGTAACTTTATTACTTCCGTACTCGCGGGAATAGAAAAAGTAACCACCGAAGCAGGCTATGACCTGATCATCGCACACTCATCGGAGAGTTATAAAAAAGAAGCCGCGAATGCACTCAACCTTTTTCATAAAAGAGTTGACGGCCTCATCGCCTCATTGGCATTTGATACAAAAGGACTCGATCACTTCAAGCCCTACGAAGAAAAAGGCATCCCGATCGTTTTCTTTGACCGTGTTGAAGAACATAGTTCTACTACCAAAGTGATCATCGATAACTATAAATGTGGTTACCAGGCCACTCAACACCTGATCGAACAGGGTTGCAGGCGAATTGTCCTGATGACAGCCAGCCTCAAGCGTAACGTTTACGCGCAACGTCACAAAGGCTATATGGAAGCGCTGTTCGATAATGGCATCGAATATGAAAAGGACCTGGTTCTGATCAAAGACCTGAGCGAACAATGCGGCGTGGAAGCGGCGATGCAGATCGTGAAGATGAACCCTATGCCTGACGGTGCATTTATCACCAATGACTTTTCTGCCGCGGTTTGTATGCAGACGCTGAAGGATTACGGTGTAAGAATTCCTGAAGACATCGCTATCGTTGGGTTTAATAATGACGCGATCAGTAAGATCGTAGAACCTCAACTCACCACCATCCACTATCCCGGTATTGATATGGGTGAAATCGCCGCGCGAAACCTGATCAATCACCTAAGGGGTGTCTCTAATATTAATCATACGCAGACGATTGTAGTGCGGTCCGACCTGATTATCCGGAAATCGTCACTAAAAAAACAAACCCTGCATTAAACTGAATCATGAGAAAAACTGGACTAATCCTGATATGGCTGATGGTTATCGGCAGGCTGTACGCTGAGGATGGATACCGGCTCTGGCTGCGTTATGACAAAATAGAAAATGCCTCGCTACTGCAACAATACCGTCAAGCGATCAATGGGATTTATTTGCCGGTCAATTCGCCGGTATTAAAATCCGCGAAAGCTGAACTGTTACAGGCGCTTCCAGGTTTGCTGGGCAAAAAAATTACTGAACCCAATACAATTTCTGACAGATCAATTATCGCAGGAACACCCGCTTCCCTTGCCTTTATCCGCAATAATTTTCGAAACGATGAACTATCGCGGCTGGGTGAGGAAGGATTTATCATCAGAACAACGGTATCTAACTCAAAAAAATTAATCGTCATTGCTGCAGCTTCGGACAAAGGCGTCCTATATGGAGTGTTTCACCTGCTGCGTCTTCTACAAACCCAGCAATCGATTCAAAAACTCCAGGTGGTGAGTATTCCCCAAACATCACTCCGTATTCTCAATCATTGGGACAATATGGATCGTACGGTGGAACGTGGTTATGCCGGCTTTTCGATCTGGAACTGGCATACGCTGCCCGACTATATTGACCAGCGTTATATCGACTATGCCCGCGCCAACGCATCAATCGGGATTAATGGAACTGTTCTTACCAACGTAAATGCGAATGCTGTCGTGCTCACCCCGGTCTACCTGCAAAAAGTAAAAGCGCTGGCAGATATTTTCCGTGCTTATGGCCTTCGGGTTTATCTTACTGCAAGATTCAGCGCGCCGATAGAAATTGGCAGACTAAAAACTGCTGATCCTTTAAATGATACGGTGAAGCAATGGTGGGCTGATAAAGTAAAAGAGATCTATAGTCTGATCCCCGACTTTGGTGGTTTCCTGGTAAAAGCAAATTCTGAAGGGCAACCCGGACCACAAAATTATAATCGCACACATGCTGATGGCGCCAACATGCTGGCAGAAGCAGTTGCGCCATACAAGGGCATCGTCATGTGGCGGGCATTTGTGTACAGCGCCGAATCAAATGACCGGTTCAAGCAGGCATATGAGGAATTTTACCCGCTCGATGAAAAATTCCATAAAAATGTACTGGTCCAGGTAAAGAACGGACCGATCGACTTCCAGCCACGCGAGCCCATCTCACCGTTGTTTGGCGCGATGAAGCATACGCCACTCATGATGGAATTCCAGATCACACAGGAATACCTTGGACAGGCCACACACCTGGTGTATGAAGCGCCGATGTTCAAAGAAGTATTGGATACTGATACTTGGGCCAAAGGGAAGGGATCGACTGTGTCAAAAGTGGTGGATGGCTCTCTTTACGGACACACACTAAATGGAATGGCTGGCGTTTCCAATATCGGCAACGACAGAAACTGGACGGGCCATTTGTTTGGCCAGGCCAACTGGTATGCATTTGGACGATTATGCTGGAACACTGAATTAACCAGTGAAAAAATTGCCGAGGAGTGGATCCGCCAGACTTTTTCGAATGCTCGTGATGTAGTAGAACCGATCAAGAAAATTATGCTATCATCATATGAAGCGATGGTAAACTATATGACGCCACTTGGTCTGCACCATATTATGGGTAATGGCCATCATTACGGACCAGCGCCCTGGAGCGACAACCTGCCGCGGCCAGACTGGAACCCCGTTTATTACCACCGCGCTGATAGTTCAGGTATTGGTTTCGACAGAACCGCAAGTGGTACCAATGCGCTCGCGCAATATGCACCGGGTTTGCGAAGCCAGTACGAGGATGTAAATACTATCGATGAAAAATTCCTGCTTTGGTTTCACCGGGTGAGCTGGGATCATAAATTAAGATCCGGCAGAACATTATGGGAAGCACTTTGCCATCATTACAATGAAGGCGTTGACGATATCAGATCGATCGCAAGACAATGGGATCAGCTGGAATCAAAGATCGATCGCGAAAGATTTCAGCATGTAAAAATGTTACTGGCGATACAGGTAAAAGAAGCGGTCTGGTGGCGTGATGCCTGCCTATCCTATTTTCGGCAGTTTAGTGGATCTCCTATTCCGCCTGCCTATGAACAACCTGCAAAAACTTTGGAATATTATAAAAGCCTGCAGTTTCGGTATGCACCGGGACATCATTAAAATGCAAGGCTGTACCTGGTGAATGAAAACAATAGCGTATAGAAACATGAAACCTTAAGCGGGTTTTAATTGATATAAAAAATATCTTATGTCTACAGAAAACAAAAAAGTGGCCATCGTTACCGGCGGTGGCTCGGGACTGGGACTTGCCATTGCTGAAAAATTTATGTCAGCAGGGATTCACACTGTCATTATTGGCCGTGATGAAACAAAACTGAAGGCCGCCAAACAAAAACTGGGGGAACTTTGCTATACCATTTCCGCTGATCTCCGTGATCTTCCATCCATTCCAGCATTGGTAGATAGTATTGTAAAGCAGATGGGCAGGATCGATATCCTGGTCAATAATGCAGGGATCAACATGAAAAAAGAATTTACCGAAGTTACGGACGAAGATTTCCTGGAAGTGATCAATACCAATCTTTTCGCAGTGTTTGCCATGTCGAGGGAAGTGGTCAAACAAATGCAGCGTCAGCAAACTGGTTCCATCATCAATATAAGTTCGATGGCTGCTCAATATGGCATGCCCAAAGTGATTGCCTACACAGCGAGCAAAACAGCCATCGAGGGCATGACAAGAGCCATGGCAGTAGAACTTTCACCAGTTGGCATAAGGGTTAATGCCATTGCGCCGGGTTTTATTGTAACGGCTATGACCAATGCAGCCCTGAATTCTGATCCCGAGAGAAAGGCCAGGGTTTTTGGTCGTACTCCCATGGGACATATGGGTCAGCCATCTGACATCGCGGACGCGGCTTTGTTCCTGGCAGGAGATGCAGCCAAGTATATTACCGGGGTGATCCTCCCAGTGGATGGTGGTAATTCCATCGGCTTTTGATTTTGCGGTTGGAAAATTTCATTATCAAAAAAACTAAACACATATACCATGAAATGTATTTATTTAATTTCTGCAGCAGCCAGCGCCATAGTTTTCGCCAGTTGCAATGATTCAGGTCCGACAGTAGGACCCGGCACTGAAGACACAACGACTGCTGCAAAAAAAGAATACCTGTCACAGCCCCTGGTGTCGCATATTTATACAGCTGACCCATCGGCCCATGTATTCAACAACCGCATCTATATCTATCCCTCGCATGATACCGCCACCGGTACTGTTGAAGATGATTTGGGTAGCCATTTTGATATGCGGGATTATCGTGTTCTTTCCATGGATGCTATTGGTGGTGAGGTGACAGATCATGGTGTGGCACTGGATATAAAAGACGTACCCTGGGCCGGCCGGCAGATGTGGGCACCAGATGCAGCTTATGCTAACGGTAAATACTACCTGTACTTTCCGGTGAAAAATAAACAGGATGTATTCCAGATCGGCGTGGCAGTGAGCGATAAACCCGAAGGTCCTTTTGTTGCCGAAAAAGAGCCGATCAAAAATA
>JAEYVW010000459.1 GCA_023429365.1 Bacteroidota bacterium | reverse complement strand
CCGCCTCCTTCATTGTCGGTGAAGAAAAGATCGCCGTGTTCGTTAAATGCCATTCCAAAAACTGACCGGATACCCGTGGCGACTCGTTCAACCGTTTTTCCATCCGGAGAGATTCGCAGGATGGCACCCCGGTATCCATTCGGATCTGGTGAAGCGCCGGCATTCCATGAGTCGGTACTTAAAGCACAATAAAGCCAGCCATCGGGTCCAAAATTCAAACCACTGGTCCATTCATAGGGATGTTCACTATGTGGAATATCTTTGAAAAAAGTCCAGCTACTATCTGCCACATCATCTTTATCGCGGTCAAGGAATGCCCTGATCTCCTGTGCCGTACCAATATAGATTGTATCGCCTTTATAAGTAAACCCACCCGGCGAGCGCAGACCGAATTCATTAATGTTACAATACAAAACTGCTTTATCTTCCAGTCCGTCACCGTCTGTATCGACCAGTGTGTACACTTCACCGGTTTGATTGGCTGCAAAAATTTTACCGCCCGGGCCCAGCGCCAGTTGAATGGGGTTTAGAATTTTTACACCCTGGGTAATGGGTAATCTGACAAATCGATAAGGCCCATATACGGTAGCCGTGGAATCTTGAGCTGTTTCTGTGGCACTATTATCAGGGCTGGTACATCGAAGCAACCATGGGGTCATGGTCAGCAAAAACAGGTAAACAACCCCGGCGCTGGATGTTTTTTTTAGTAACATAACAGGAAGTTTTATGGTTGTGAAGGTGCGGACCTGTTCAGATTTACGGGGCAGGAGCTATCTAAATTATAATTAATTTCAAACTCGTTAGTTGGAAATTAATAACCTGTGCCGCCATGGTTGTCAGATATGGCTACAGCAGTTCGGGTTTTAATATTCAACTGTCTAACAGTCACTGGTACCTTCCTGAAAATGGTGAAATTGTGTTGAATTGGGTAAGGTATCGCCGTTATTCATCCATTTCTTCCCGAAGCGCCTTGCTGATCTTTACCATTACCTTATCGATACGGTGACCATCCATGTCAACGATCTCAATAGAGAACCCTTTCCATTCCAATTTGTCGCCTGTTTTGGGGATGCGTTCCAACTGGTGCAGGATGAAACCAGCAAAGGTGTCAAATTCCTGTTCACCTTCATTCATCCAGTCAGCTTTTTCAAACCGGCTCAGGAAGTCGTAAAAAGGGATCTGGGCATCTACAAGGAAACTTCCATCTTCTCTTTCAAGGATCGTATAGTCCTCCATATCGGGCTGTGGAAGGTCACCAATGATCGCTTCGAGTATATCATTAAGCGTGATCATACCCAGGATACTGCCGTATTCATCCACGATAAAACAAGAATGCAGTTTCGATTCCTTGAATTTCTCCATTACCTGGAAGGCGGTATTATTTTCAGGGACAAACAGCGCGGGGCGCATCAGGTTGTGAAACTCCACGTTGTCCGGGCTTATATACAGGTCCTTTATAGCTACCACACCTTTAATATCATCAATCGTATTTTCGCAGATTGGATAAACAGAATGTGGTTCGGAAGTGATCTTCTCCTTGATCATTTCTTCTGTATCGTTCAGGCCAAACCAAATGATATCGCTGCGGTGGGTCATCAGTGATGTGATATTACGGTCGCTGAGATGAAATACTCTTTCGATGATCTCCTGTTCTGTTTCTTCGATCGTCCCCTGTTCGGTGCCTTCGCTGATGATCGCTTTGATCTCTTCCTCGGTCACCTGGTTGTCTTTGGGTTTTAAACCAAAGATCTTTATGATCACATTACTTGATTTACTTAGCAGCCAGATGAATGGATGTGTGATAAGGCTGACCACCCTCATAGGCCGGGCTGAAGCTTTTGCAAGGTATTCAGGTCTTGACAACCCGATACGTTTGGGAACCAGTTCACCAAAAATGATGGTAAAATAAGTGACGATGATTACTACGATCGCTGTGGCAATCCCGCTGCTATAAGGCACCAGGGCAGGCCATTGACTTAAGTATTCGGCAAAATTGTCGGTGATCTTTTCGCCGGAGTAAATACCGGTCAGGATTCCAATCACCGTAATGCCCATTTGAACTGTGGAAAGAAAGGTCTCGGGTTTGTTGGCAAGCTTCAGAGCTTCTCCCGCTTTTTTATCACCCTTATTTGCTTGTGCTTCTAACCTGGATTTTCTTGCAGATACCAACGCAATTTCTGCCATTGAAAAAAGACCATTAAGCAGAATCAGCCCAGCCAGTATAAGAATTTCCATTAAGTAGAAACAGTTGATTTCGAATCGAAGATACTGAATCCGTGGCGCTTATTAAATAAAGTGCCGGTGAGGCTGCCGAAAAGAACGCCCAGTAAGCCGCCGGCAAGTATATCGGAAGGATAATGTATACCCACATACACTTGCGCCAGCGCAACGAGTCCGGCCCAAACAAACGCGATCGATGCCCATTTCTTCAGCAGCGGCCGGGTGGTGAGAAAGAAAAATGTGGCTAGCCCGAAGTGATTGGCAGCATGGTTAGAAACAAAGCTAAAACCGGTAGAACAATGATCTACGAGCAGTCGCACATGAAAAAAGAAATCAGGATCTCCGCAGGGACGTATGCGTTCAAATCCTTTTTTAAAAATATAATTGCCCGTCATATCCGTGAGCGGGATCGTGACTATAAAAAATAAAATCCACCAGGCTCCTTTACCTTTGTAATTCAGCAAAGCGAACACCGCCAGGAATAAATACAAAGGCGCCCAGTTGAGCGGGTAACGCATAAAAGGCATGAGGCTGTCGAGGAAAGGGCTGGCCAGGCCGCTGTTGATCTTAATGAATAGCCATTGATCCAGTTTTTCCAATTGCTCCAGGATGGTCAGAAAGTAAAACGGCATGCTGGCAAAAATACCGTTAAAATTAATTTGCTTTGCAGTCATTCAAAATTGATATAGTATTATTCCTGCCAGATGCTTAGAAGGTACAAAATACCAAAGACGATTTTATGGGTGATCAATCTCTTCCTGATCTTCCTGCTGATCTTTACCCTTTTCAGGCTGGCAACCTATTTTGCCTTTAAGCCCCGGGGATTTTCATTCACAGACCTGCTGCCATCCTTCCTGATGGGCGTTCAGTTTGACCTGCGCTGGATCGCCATCATACTATTACCGATCGTTTTGATGAGCATGACACCACGACTCTCACCGTTTTATTCGGCGCGCAATAAAAAGTGGTGGACCTGGTATCTGGCCGTAATAACCTTTATCGTTTTTTTCTTTTTTGCCGCCGATTTCGGCAGCTTCTCCTATAACCAAACCCGGCTAGACGCAGGGGCGATGAATTTTGTAGAAGATCCTGGTATTTCATTGATGATGATGTGGCAGACCTATCCTTTGTTTTGGATGGTGCTGGGTTTACTGATCTCTGTCCTTTTCTTTCGCTGGATGTATCGCAAAAGTCATTGGCGGGTGATCGCAAGTACTGACGGACTGAAGATACCGTATCGCAGAAAATACTTCGTATTTGCGGCTGTGGTCCTCGGCCTGATGGTGTACGGCCGTGTTGCTCTCACGCCATTAAGTTGGAGGCAATGTTTTGTTTTTGAGGATAGTTTTAAGTCGTACCTCGCGCTTAACCCATTGCAGAATTTTTTTGCAACATTAAAACTTCGTAAGCCGGAGTTCAACGAGCAAAAGGCACGCGAAGCATTTCCGTTAATGGCTGAGTGGATGCAGCTGCCTGATAAATCGAATTTCTCCTACCGCCGGAATGTTTCGCCTGGTAGTGCCGCCCTGGAGAGCCGCCCCAATATTGTACTGGTGATGTGCGAATCCTTCAGCATGTACAAAAGCAGTATGAGTGGAAACCCGCTCAATACAACTCCGTTCTTTGATTCATTAAGCCGCAACGGGATATTTTTCGAGCGTTGCTTTACGCCGCATTTTTCAACGGCAAGAGGGTTGTTTGCGCTGATCACCGGAATTCCGGACGCGCAGTTGTTTAAATTCTCAACCCGTAATCCGCTTGCGATCAAACAACACACCATCATCGATAATTTCGAGGGGTATGATAAACATTATTTTTTAGGCGGAAGCCCTGAGTTCAACAATTTCCACGGTCTGCTGGATAATATCAATGACCTGCATATGCACACTGAGGACAGTTTTAAATCGCCCAGGGTAAATGTGTGGGGTATTAGTGATAAGGATCTTTTCCTGGAAGCCAACAAGGTTTTCCGGGAAAAGAGAAAACCTTTTTTTGCCATTATCCAAACATCCAACAACCACCGACCTTACATGATCCCACCGCGAGACACGGATTTTGTGCGGTCGGTTATTCCAGAGGAAGAGCTGATCAAATATGGATTTGAATCCCTCGATGAGTACAACACATTCCGTTACTCTGACTATTGTTTCAGGAAATTTCTGGAAGCCGCGCAACGGGAGGATTATTTTCATAATACCATTTTTGTATTTGTAGGCGATCATGGAGTGGCGGGTAATGCGGAAGCGATGTATCCGCCTGCCTGGACCAACCAGCGCCTAACCGATGAACATGTGCCTTTATTATTTTATGCGCCCTATATTTTACAACCACAAAAGCGAACCGAAGTAGTGTCACAGATCGATGTGCTGCCCACGATCGCCGGGATGCTGCAACAGCCGTATACTAATACCACACTTGGCCGCGATCTTCTGGATCCCGCGAAAAAATATAACTATGCCTTTATCACTAATACGGCAGGGAAGATCGGGATGGTTACCGATGATTTCTATTATATCAAAAACCTGAATTTTCCCGAAGAGAAAATGGTAGCAGTAAGAGATAGTGCATACCGTTATAACCGGACGCAGCGCGACTCGATACGTACTCGGCTATCAGAATTTACTTCCGCTTTTTTTGAAACGGCCAGGTATATGTTGATGAATAACCAGAGTGATTAGATTTTAGGTTGAGGTTGAGGTTAAGGTTAAGGTTGAGGTTGAGAGATATTTAGGTTAGGGCGTCGGTTCGACGGCCATCGCTATAGAGTCTTTTATCCTTATCGGTGGGTTTACGATCAGTTTTGATGGCTACAATAATTAACCGCGGCGATTTTTGAAGATCGTAGGGACTGAGTTGGTAATCGCCAAATACCTCCTGCACCTGCAAACCCTGGTAAGCGAGCATTTCAGTAAAATCGCCCAGTGAAAACCTGAAGTATTGTTCGGTGAAAATAGCAGGTGCTGTCAGGGCAGGACCGCTGATCTTTATATTCTTATAAAAATAGGTTTCATCATTCCATTGCTGGATTTCATACTGTGTGTCGCCGACTTTTTTGGTTTCAGCGGGCGGAATTTTATCCTTTATATAATGTGCGTTGAAATAGTCGATCACCAGTATACCACCTGGACGCAGAGATGTAGCTGTAGTCCTGATAAAGTTGTCGTGTTCACGCCGGCTCCGGAAATAACCAAACCTGTTAAAAAGGTTGAAAGCGTAATGAAAATAATTCCCGTTTAGCGGTAATCGCATATCGTGTTCAAAAAAGGAGAGTTTTGGCGATTCATAATGCCTGGCGTACTCAACCTGGCTGGGGGTATTGTCAACACCGGTAGTGTTAAAACCCAGGGATGAGAGTTTTCGGCAAACCTGCCCCTGTCCGCAGGCGGTATCAAGCGCGAAGCTATCGACTGCAGGCTTCAGGTATTGAACAAGCTGATCAATAAAGGTTTCGACCAGTTCGCCCTCCTGTTCTTCGTAAAGCTTATTATAAAATGGAGAACTGAACCAGTCTTTGTACCAGGGTTGGGGTTTCATTGAAACGTTTGCACAAATGTAAGGATGCTTTAATTTTCTGCCGCTTAAATCGTATTTTTGTCGCCCGGTGAAATCTTTCTATCCCTGAAAGATCTACACATATCCAATCCCAGGACAACCAGTAATCTTGTCGGCCCGGTTATCTCGTAAGGAGCAAGGCAGGCGTATCAAACATTTCAAATAGTTTGTTGTGGCATTAATTAAGAGCATTTCAGGCATTAGAGGTACAATTGGTGGCAAAGCCGGCGAAAACCTGACTCCACTTGATATAGTGAAATTCACCGCCGCGTATGGCAGTATCGTAGCAGAGAACGACCCCAGCCCAAAGGTTGTGGTTGGTCGCGATGGCCGTATCAGTGGAACCATGGTACGCGACCTGGTGGTGAGTACGCTCACAGGTCTAGGTATAGATGTAGTAGACCTTGGACTTTCAACCACGCCTACAGTTGAACTGGCCGTTCCGATGGAAAAGGCCAGTGCTGGTATAATTATTACTGCCAGCCATAACCCCCGCGAGTGGAATGCTCTCAAGCTGTTGAATAGCGATGGTGAGTTCATTTCTGCCGAGATTGGTGCCCGGGTACTGAAACTCGCCAGTTCGGACGATTTAAATTTCAGCACCGTTGATAAACTTGGTAAACTGGAGATGAATGACAGTTATCTCCAAAAACATATAGATGCAGTCCTGGCTTACCCACTGGTGCATGCCAAAGCCATTGCTAATAAGAATCTGAAAATAGTGGTTGATGCCGTGAATTCAACTGGCGCCACATTTGTTCCCGCACTGCTCAAAGCACTTGGTGTAAAGAATATTATCCTGCTGAACGGGGATATTACCGGTCGGTTCGCTCATAATCCTGAACCCTTACCCGAAAACCTGGTGCAGCTGAGTGCCGAAGTGGTGAAGCAAAAAGCTGACCTGGGCATTGCTGTGGACCCGGATGTTGACCGGCTTTGCTTTGTAAATGAAGACGGCAGCATGTTTGGGGAAGAGTACACACTGGTGGCTGTGGCAGATTATGTACTGAGCCAGCGGAAACTTGATCCATCGGCAGGCGCTGGCAATACGGTGAGCAATATGAGCAGTACCAAGGCATTGAAAGAAATAACGATTAAAAACGGCGGAGAATATTTCCCATCGGCGGTGGGTGAAGTAAATGTGGTGAAGAAAATGAAGGAAGTGAATGCCGTAATCGGAGGTGAAGGAAACGGCGGCATTATCGTACCTGACTTTCACTATGGCCGCGATGCCCTGATTGGCATCGGCTTATTTTTGAGTCATCTTGCCAATCATAAAAATGGTATGCGCTCCCTGCGTGCCCAATACCCTGATTATTTTATCGCCAAAAAGAAAATGGAGCTCCAGGATGGAATCGATGTCAGATCCATTTTTGATAAGATCAGGACGAAATACAAAAACCAGCCCGTCAATACCGACGACGGCCTAAAAATAGAATTTGACAATGACTGGGTGCACCTGCGTACATCCAACACAGAACCTATCATTCGCATCTACTCCGAAAGTGACTTTGAGTCAAAGGCAAACAATATTGCAACCAGGCTGATGCAGGACATTCGAGAATTCATATGAAAATGTGGGAGGCAAATGTGGAGATGTGGAAATGTGAGAATTTGAAAATGAGGGGAGCAAATGTGAAAATGTGAAGATGTGGAATTGTGAAAATTTGAAAGCTTGAAAATTGAATTAGCTACGAATCTAGTATCCAGTATCCAGTATCCAGTATCCAGTATCCAGTATCCAGTGCTGGCTCCCGACTCCCGTCTACCGACTAATCTACTATCTTTGCGCGCTATGAAAAGGATCTATTTCGATAACGCCGCAACCACAGCTTTGGATAAGGAGGTGTTGGATGCGATGCTGCCTTACATGACCACACAATTTGGAAATCCCTCTTCGATCTATTCTTATGGACGTGAATCGCGACTTGCGATTGAAACAGCAAGAAAATCTGTCGCGAAACTCCTGAACGCCCATCCAGGTGAGATCTTTTTTACCAGTGGCGGCACCGAAAGTAATAATACGGCCATTCTATCTGCCATCCGCGACCTGGGGTGTAAGCATATCATTTCTTCACCGATCGAGCATCACGCAGTTTTGCATACGGTAGAGCATTATGGTTGCGGTGAAGTGAGTTATAGTTATGTAAAGCTGAAACAAAACGGGCATGTAGACTTAGAAGACCTCGAACATCAACTGGCTTCGCAAAAGGAGCGTTGCCTGGTGAGCCTCATGCATGCGAATAATGAGATAGGTAATATTCTTGACATAGACGCGGTTGGCGAGCTTTGTAAAAAATACCAGGCGATCTTTCATTCCGACTGCGTGCAGACAGTGGGGCATTACCCGCTAGACCTACGAAAGTCAGCCGTGCATTTCATTTCTGCGGCAGGGCATAAGTTTCATGGACCAAAAGGAGTAGGGCTTTTGTATGTAAATGATAATGTGAAAGTGAAGCCATTCATTTTCGGCGGTGGACAGGAGCGGAACATGCGGGCCGGCACTGAGAACCTTTATGGAATTGTTGGTTTTGCCAAAGCACTGGAACTGGCGATGGCCAATTATGAAAAAGACAGCCAGTATATTCAGTCTATTAAGACATATATGGCAGAGCAGCTACGCAAAAATATTCCCGGAGTTGCTTTTAATGGTGACCAGGAAGGCCGATGCCTGTATACGGTACTGAGTGTTGCATTTCCCAAGACTGAAAAATCGGAGATGATCCTGTTCAATCTCGATATCAACAATATTTGTGT
>JAEYVW010000476.1 GCA_023429365.1 Bacteroidota bacterium | reverse complement strand
CATTATTTGAACAAAAGAACCTTCAACTGAAAACAAGTATTCCCGATGAACTGCCTTTAGTACATGGCGACCGTGACAAGCTTATACAGGTAATGGTAAACCTGATCTCCAATGCGGTAAAATTTACGCCCTCGGGAACAATCACCTGTAGCATCACTGCCAAAAAAGGAGAGATCATCACTGGTATTACTGATACAGGTATTGGTATCGCTCCTGGTGATCATGCTGCGGTATTTGAACAATTCAAGCAGGTGGTTGGAGATACACTGACCGACAAACCCAAGGGTACCGGGCTCGGCCTTCCGATCTGTAAAGAGATCATCGAACATCACCAGGGACGTATCTGGCTAAAAAGTGAACTGGGTAAGGGAAGCACTTTCTATTTCGCCCTTCCCATTCCAAAACAGGCTTCGTCGACACAACCCATCCACCTGGATGACCTGGTTAAGCAATTGAAGGAGCAGATGGCACAATCCAAATTTAAACTGAATGGCAATCACGCGACGATCCTTGTGGTGGATGACGATGACTCTATCCGATCACTTTTGCAACAAGAGCTGGGAGAGGCCGGTTACCTGATAGAAGAAGCCAGCAATGGTAAAGAAGCGCTGGCCAGGATTCGTCAGCACCGCCCCGACCTGGTGATCCTGGATGTGATGATGCCCGAAATGAACGGGTTTGATGTAGCGGCCATTTTAAAGAACGATCCCAAGACCATGGATATACCGATCATCGTACTATCCATCGTGCAGGATAAGGCAAGGGGATACCGCATTGGTGTAGACCGCTATCTTACCAAGCCGATCGATACGGCCCAGCTATTTGCAGAGGTGGGTAACCTGATTGAACAGGGTAAGTCGAAGAAAAAAGTAATGGTGGTGGATGAAGACACGACTGCAGTGCGTTCGCTGACAGATGTACTGCAGGCAAAAGGTTACCAGGTGGTGGAATCAGATGGAAAGGAATTGTTTGAAAAAGCGATAAAAACGCAACCTGATATAATCATCCTTAATTCGATACTTTCCGATAAACAGGAGATCGTAAAATCATTGAGGTTTGAAAAAGGATTGGAAAACGTACTGTTCCTGATTTATCAATAATTGAGCAATACAATCAGCTAAGGAAATATAACAATCACAACATTCCAGCCAGTCTGGAATCATAGAAAACAACAACACATGGAGAAAAAAATCTTAATCGTAGATGATGAAGCGCATATCCGGATGCTTATCGAACAAACACTGGAGGAACTCGAAGATGAAGGCGTGGAATTCCTGACTGCAGAAAATGGGGAAGTGGCGCTTGACATGATTCAAAGAGAGAAACCACAGCTTGTCTTCCTGGACGTAATGATGCCGCGCATGAATGGCATGGATGTTTGTAAGAAAGTAAAGAAAGAACTCGAATTAACGGATGTATATATCGCACTACTCACCGCAAAGGGGCAGGAACTCGACAGGCAAAAAGGCCAGGAAGTTGGCGCTGACGTGTATATGACCAAACCTTTTGATCCGGAAATGATCCTGCAAAAGGCAAAAGATGTGCTGGGCCTTTGATTTTTTTGTCTTTAATAGTCACCCTGCTTCTTTAATAAATCATGGCGAGGATAAATCTTAAGCATATTATCGGTAAAAAAACCGGCGACCCCTCATCGGTATTGTCGTTGATCAACCAGTTGAACGGCGATATCCGTATTGAAGACGACCAGGGTAAATTGATTGTCGGAAAAGATTCAGTGGACAGCGCCCATCGCTGGCCGATATTACTCGAGGATGAAAACCTCGGGTGGGTGATTGGTAATGATAAAGCCGCCTCCATTGCTTCCCTGCTTTCGTTACTTGCAAAAAAAGAAACAGAACGAAAAAAACTGGGAGCCGAGGTCTTGTCGCTTTACCAGGAAGTGAACATGGTCTTCAATTTTTCAGATAAACTTGCGCAGGCCATCGGACCTACAGCAATTGCAGAGATCACTGTACAGGAGGCCATGCATCTCAAGCCCGAGGGTAGTGCTATAGTGACCCTTTGGGATGAAACCAATAAGCAACTGGATGTACCAGCTTCTGCCGGTGAAGACCTGTTTAACAAAGAACGTGTCGTCGCCAATGCCAGCCGCATGCTAAAGATCGGATTAAGCGGCCTGTCTGATATCATGAGTGATCTCAGCCCGTTGAAAGAGTCCGGCATTATCCATCCTTCTGTTCAATCGGTTATGTACACGGCGCTTAAGGTAAAACATCGTGTGATGGGCGCAATTATACTTGCAAGTGAAAGGCCTATGCACTACGCTGCTGCCGATCTTAAATTTCTCACGACACTGGCCCTGCAATCTTCTTCCGCAATCGAAAGCGCCCTGCTATATGAAAAAAATATTCGTGAAGCCCATGAAAGGGAAGAAGCCATGCGCAGGATCTATGAAGTGGCAGGTAAGTTTGTCCCTTACGAATTCATCGGTTCTTTAGGACACGATGTGATCACAGATGTGAGACTGGGCGACCAGGTCGAAAAAGTGGTGACCGTACTTTTTACCGATATCCGCGACTATACCGCACTCTCAGAAAAAATGAGCCCGGAAGAAACGTTTCGGTTTGTCTGTGATTACAATGAAACACTGGGACCCATCATCCGCCAGCACAATGGATTTATAAACCAATATCTTGGTGATTCTATCATGGCGCTTTTTCCGGGTAGCGCGATGGATGCCTTATCCGCCGCCGTGGAAATGAAAAAAAGTATGGTCGGGTTCAATCTCAAACGAAGCCAGAACAACCAGCCACCGATCCGTATCGGTATCGGCATGCATACCGGGGCATTGGTCATGGGAATCACCGGCGATAAAAATAGGCTGGATGCAACAACCATTTCAGACACCGTTAATACCGCATCGCGTATTGAAAGCCTGACAAAATACTACAAGGCAGATATCCTGCTCAGCGATGCCACGCTGCAGCAACTCCAGGATTCACCATCTTTTAAACTCAGGTACCTGGGTCAGGTGCAGGTAAAGGGTAAGCAGGAACCGATAGGTATTCATGAATGTTTTAGCGGGAGCCCTGAAGGAGATATAAAAATTAAAGAAAGCACCCTTCCGTTATTTAACGACGGTATGCAGGATTACCTGAATCGTTCTTTTGCTTCGGCTATCAAGGCCTTTGAATCCGTCACTGAACTAAACCCGGCTGATCAGACCGCAGCATTTTTTTGTCAAAATGCTACACGCTACCTCCAAAAAGGTGTGCCTGATGGCTGGTCGGGCGTGGTAGAAATGATGAACAAATAGACGATGATTACATCCTCGATTAGAATAATCTTACTGAAAGAATACTCTCTCAAACATTAAAAATCCAACTGGTAACTGATCACTGGTACAAATCCTGATGATTTCTTGTAGACCCATTGACGGGCTGCGGGATCATAACGGCGACTTAAAGCATCTGTATTTTTTATCCCAAGAAGATTCTGAATATCCAGGGCTATCATCCAGGCCGTCTTTGTCCTGTCTTTTCGCAAAGACAATCGGGCGTCCATTCGGAAATATGACGGAACGGTTTCGGAGAAAGGCCTGGTTTCATCCAGTACCGGGACTCTTGAGTTAACAGGCGCACCGGCCAGCAGTGGAGATATGGGCATGCCACCATTGTACAATACTTTTCCTCCCAGGCCCATGGTTTTATTCTTTTTCCACTTCCATTCACGACCAGATGTGAATGTTCCCGCTGTACGACTGTTGTACTGTGTGTTGTATGATTTCCCATTCAGTGGAGAATACGTGGAGTTAAAAATTGAAAATCCTGCCAGCATAAACCAACCCCTGGAGAAAAATTTCTCTACTGTTATGTCAACACCTTTGTTTTCACCCTTGCCCCTGCTAACCAGGGGTTCAGTAGCATAGCCCTCGGTCATATTCAGTAGCCAGAAAGTTCTGTCACTATCATCCACAACCGGTACATCGCTTAGTTTTTGCAGGTATGCCTCGATGTGAAGACGCCAGTTCCTTTTCATCAGCCAGTCATAAGCCCAAACAAAATGCGTTGACTTCACCATGTCTAGTTGCAGATTTGGCAAGTCGCCATTGCCGGCTTTGAAAAAATAAGATCCAAGCGGAAGCACTTTGCCATGTCGTCCTACAGCCAGGCTCATGGTATGATTGGGATTAATTCTATACAGTAAGCTGGTCCGCGGTTCGATCGACCTGGTTTTGTTGAGAGAAAGATACATGACATGCAATCCTGCGTTGATCGTTAACTTTTGACCGACCTTCAAACCGAACTGTGTGTAGGGTTGCCATAAAAATGTATTCCCATCCCCGTCGACAATATCGCGACGATAAACACGGGCTTCAAAATCAAAAACACTTTGATTGAAGCGGTAGCCGAGCCGACTGATAAACATCCCTGTTTTCCAGCTTAACGCCGCTACAGGTTTTGTCTGGAAAGAAATGGCAAATGAAACTCTGTTGTTTTTATACACTTCATCGTTGGTCGTAAAAGGATCTTTCTGGGTATTCAACGTGTCATCGACATACCGGATCTTCTGATCCATGATGGCCAGAGAGGTTTTAAGAAGCGAGGTATTTCCTAGTTGCAAACTATGCCCAATGCCGGTAGCACCCATTTTTGTTTTAAAATCATAGATCGCGTAGTCATCGTATTCGTCCCACTCATTGGGATCATCCACTTCAGCATAATCTTCCCTGCTCAATCCGCCGATGCCCCAGAAATTAAAAACCGAGCGCTTATTTTTTGAAGGGAAATCCAAATTGAAAGAAATATCCTGGAACGTATTGACTTCTCTTTCACCGGCAAGATGAAATCCGAGTTTGTCTAAAATACCAAGTGTGGAATACCGGTAGTTAAGCAGAAACGAACTTCCATTTTTTTGCATGGGTCCTTCCGCCGAAAAATCAATGCCGATCAAGCCTGCCTTGAAGGTGTACTGGTTCTTTTCTTTATTACCCGATCTGAAACGCATATCAAACACACCCGACAATGCATCTCCGTATTCGGCAGGAAAGGCGCCGCTTGAAAAATCCGAATTGGCCAGCATACTGCTGCTGAATATCGTAATACCGCCTCCACTCGAACCTTTTCGTGCAAAATGGTTTGGGTTGGGAATATCAATACCTTCCAGTCTCCATAACATTCCGGCTGCTGAGTTGCCACGAATAATAATATCGCTCCTGGCATCCCGGGTGGGTTGCACACCGGGGAAGCTCATCGCCATACGACTGGGATCATTAACACTGGCCGCATACCGGCTGGTTTCCTCTGGCGTGAACGATCGGGTACTTACAACCGAAGCTTTATTAACTGGCAACTTTGGATTACGTATAGCCTTAACGAGTACTTCAGTCTGCTGCTGGTAAATTTGTTCCAGCTCGATAACAAGTTCAAGTTCCCTCGCACTATTCAATAAAAAATTGTCGGTAATAAATGGTGCGTACCCGCTAAAGCTGCATTGTATACGGTGGCGCCCCACAGGTACATTCCTAAGTGCAAAACGTCCCGCCTCATCGCTGATCGTCGTGGCCTGCACACTGTCATCAGACAGGCTAAGGGTAGCTCCTGCCAAAGGCCTGCGACTGTCTTTATCGATTACCTGGCCCCTGATAGTTTGAGTAACAGGCTGGGAATAGGAAAGTATCGTTATTGTCAACAGGCAACAACATATGATACATTTTACCGGCACGCGTTTTACTTTTCTTTTAAAGAAAGCTATCGATAAAGTACACTATAATGTTAATAGAATTGGTAATCCCCGTTTCCCGGTTGGCAATTGTAAAATCAGGCTGGTTTATTAATAATTCACCAGCTTAGTGAAACATTCATCCAGCCTGGACTTTGCCAGAAAATTTTGCTCCAATTCAACGTTGAAAGGTATCGGTGTATCAAGCGATGCGCAACGCATCACCGGCGCATCGAGCAGATCAAAGCAGTTTTCTGCGATCCAGGCAGCGATCTCACCACCAATGCCACCGGTGAGCGTGTCTTCATGTAATATTAAAACGCGACCGGTTCTTTTTACAGCGTCACGGATGGCCATATAATCAAGGGGTAATAAGGTCCTGAGGTCGACGATATCAATAGAAATTTCGGGATGCTCAGCAGCATAGTCCTCTGCCCAGTGCACACCACTTCCATAAGTGATGATACCTACTTCATCACCATCCCTTACATGCCTGGCCTTGCCAATTTCAATTTCATAATAGTCTTCCGGCACAGCTCCGCTCACACTCCGATACAGGGCTTTATGCTCGAAATACATCACCGGGTTGGGATCATTGATGGCTGCTATCAGCAATCCTTTTGCATCTATGGGAGTAGAAGGATACACCACCTTCAATCCGGGCGTATGTACAAACCAGGCTTCATTACTTTGACTATGGAATGGCCCCGCACCAACTCCGGCGCCCGTCGGCATGCGTATCACCACATCAGCGTTTTGTCCCCAGCGATAATGGATTTTTGCGAGATTATTCACGATCTGGTTGAACCCGACCGAAACAAAGTCTGCAAACTGCATTTCCATCATGCTCTTGTATCCTTCAAGCGAAAGTCCAAGTGCCGCACCAACGATAGCGCTTTCGCAGATCGGTGTATTTCGAACCCTTGATTTGCCAAAATCATTTACAAACCCTTCCGTGATCTTAAATGCACCGCCGTATTCTGCTATATCCTGTCCCATCAATACAAGGTTTGCATGACGCTCCATGCTTTGATG
>JAEYVW010000429.1 GCA_023429365.1 Bacteroidota bacterium | reverse complement strand
GAATTGACCATCCGGTTGCTGCGTAACATGAGACTATACACATCTTCACCGGGGTTAAACCAAAGCGTAAGCCGGGTTTTCTTACCAGTTTGATCGTTGAGATCGACTGCATGTTCCTTAATCACGGTGTCGCCGATGGCGATACTATATAGTTTATCAATTTCTGCCTTTGAAAAAAAACCAGGCACAATGGTAAAACCATCTTCATGAAAACGTTTTACCTCATCCTCCGAAATTAGTCTTGCCATGATAAAATTTTTAAAAGTAAAAAATATCAGCTGGACCATGTCCGGCACCCTGCAAGTTACTGAATTGAAAACACTGGCACCCGAGCTCCTGTCGCCATAAATGGAATATTTTTGAAAAAAAATAACGGGCGATGCCGGAGTTTGGTACTCTCGTTGCTGAACTTCGTAACATGAAGCAAACGGCTTTTTACATCACGATCAACCTGAAAACCACCCATGGCTACGAATGTATCGGGAAATTCTTTGTGGGCGATGATGAAGAATCGGCCACCCAAATTTTCAGGCAATTAAAGGGTAAGTCAAAGGTCACAGAAAAGAGCCTGATCAGTTTTGACCTGATGGAATCCAGTCAGGGCTTGCCGTTAAATGTACAGATGATCAGTTGCTCCCTGGAAGACGTAGCTGAAAATTGCCGGATCATCACCAAAGAATTGTTCAGGCTGATCAACCTCGAGGAGATCTAACTGTGTGCGGAAAAAGAAAGTCCGGGGAAAAAAGACCACATTATATTATTTTGAATGGTCCCCAGCTCAGGATTTTTCTTCTTTAACCACCGTGGTCGTTTTAGTGGTTGCTCCTGAATTACTTCCCCTCATCATGGCGATGATCACTAGTAACAATAAAACAGCTCCCACTACCCATATCCAGGGTTGAGTGTACCAGGTTACACTCGTCTTGGTAGTAGTATGTGTACGGACCGTGTCCTGCGCTACCATTACTAACTGTATCATGCATAAGCTTAGGGTGGACCCCCATTTCTTTAATTGTTTCATACCCTATTTTTTTGTGAATGATCTAATACTTAGTTACAGGGATAAAAAATTATGCCACTAGCAAAATATGGACAGCATCAGAAAGGACGCCCGTGCGTTTTTCGGATCAGTGGGTCCAACAGGCGCGGAAATGTTTTTCCTATCCTGATCAGCGAATTCATCATCATTGGGTGGCCAAAAAGTGTTTGCAGGCGCCGGCCCATTTTCATGCGCTTGGAAAAATTCTCTCTCCATAGCCTGGTATATTGCGATTCCATGCCAGCGCGGTTCAGTTTACCCTGTAAAAACAAATGAATTTGTGTGGCAGCCAGCTTACTGCTGTGCAGGGCCATGCTCATGCCGTTTCCACAAAGGGGGGTGATCATGCCAGCTGCATCGCCGGTCATCAGGATATGACCTTTTACCTGTTCCTTCTGATCAAAACTTACCTGGGATATCGCAAGTGGTGCATCAAATAAAAACCGGGATTCAGAAAATATCCGTTTCAGGTGCGGATTCTTCATGAGAATATTTCGCTCCATTTCCGCGATACTGTTATGGCTGCGTTGAAGATTTAACGCGGTAGTGAGATAACAAAGATTGTACTTGTCCTCTTCAATTTTAACGATCCCGCAATATCCGTTCTCAAAGTTGTGTAGCGCGATGGTGTCGCAGGGGAAATCTGATTGAATATGGTATTTCACTCCAATGTAATTATTAAGCCTGCGTTTTGACGAACTGGTAAAAGCCCTTTTCCATTTAATATCCAGGTTGCTACGCTTCCCAAAGCTTCCACAAACTACGCGGGCGCGGTAAGGTTGCTGCGAAGTCTGCGAAGTTTCGACGGTAAAGCTGTCATTCGTAAAATGGACATCGCTTACTTTGCATCCGTCCTTCAATACAGCACCTTCAGCTACAGCAAGTTTGGCCAGGCTTTCATCAAGCCGATAACGGCTGATACCAAACCCACCTAGCGGTAACTTGTGCTTTAACATGCTTCCGTTCGTTGCCGATACCTCCAATTTCTTAATAACCGGCAATTGCATATTATCCAAATCAAGACCGAGTCCTTTTAAAAAATCCCAGGACTCGAGGCTGATGTACTCGCCGCAGACTTTGTGAAAGGGGTATTTTTCTTTTTCGAAAAGAATAATCTTATAACGCTCCCTCGCAAGCTGAATGGCAAGCGCGAGACCGGCAAGGCCTCCACCCACAATGGCGACATCATATTCTTCTTCTGTGTGCATGAAGATGAATTAGTTTCCCTGATTACGATTTTCTATCGTGTTTCTATGTTTTTAAATATAACAAGGTAACGAAAGGCCCAGCGCCATCTGATAACAGGTGGTGCCAGCCCCGCCTCGCGGAAAAGCCGCTGCCAGTCCTCCTTTCTGAAACTACGGGCAACCGACAGGCTGGCATCGTGCTTTACAAGGTAGGACCTGCTGAAAAACCGGGTGATATATTTAATAAGGTAGAAAGCCAGCCAGTGTCGCTGCAGGTCGTTGATGAAAAAACCGGCAACTGCGTTTCGATGTTTCCATTGCAGCATATACACCAGCTGCTCATCGGTAAAATGATGACAAAAAAGTGATGAAAAAATGATGTCAGGTTTTGTGTTTCCAAAATCTACTACTGCATAGTCGCTGCAGATCCATTCGCAGGGCAGGTCCGGGTATTGTTGCTTTGCAAAGCTGATGCATTCGGGGTTAATATCAATACCAATGAAATGAACGTCAATCTTATGTTTTAGACAATATTTATGGATAACAAAAAGATTATCCCCGCCCCCGCATCCGATCTCACAAACAAGTAATGGCTTATCGGGTTGTAATATTTGTCTCAACCCATTTATCGTTATGGCATGACCGCCCAGGCGGGTGTTGACGATATTGAGCTCCTTTAGCG
>JAEYVW010000413.1 GCA_023429365.1 Bacteroidota bacterium | reverse complement strand
ACCAAGATCGGGTGTATTGAAGAAATCGCCTATCGCAACGGGTTTATTGACAAAACACAGATACTGGCACTCGCAGATGCGCTGAATAAAAGCGGTTATGGCATTTACTTAAAGAAGATGGTCACCTGAGAACACAGGAATTTTGAAACTTAATGATTGAATTCAATAAACAGCTTAATATAAAATAATAAATATGTCTCTTGATTTAAACAATAAATCGATCTTAATAACAGGCGGAACAGGTTCCTTTGGTAAGGCGTTTACAAAAACCGTTTTTGAAAAATGGCCCAACGTAAAAAGACTGGTCATTTATTCCAGGGATGAACAAAAGCAATTCCAGATGGCGCAGGAATATCCCGCCAGTAAGTATCCCCAGATCCGGTTTTTTATAGGTGATGTGCGTGATGAAGCACGCCTGATCCGAGCCTTCAAAGGTATCGACTACGTGATCCATGCTGCGGCTATGAAACATGTACCCATCGCCGAGTACAATCCTGATGAATGTATCAAGACAAATATCAATGGAGCTCAGAATGTGATTCATGCTTCTCTGGAAACAGGTGTACAGCGTGTTGTTGCACTTTCAACCGACAAAGCCTGCGCACCGATCAACCTGTATGGCGCGACCAAACTTACTTCCGACAAGCTGTTTATCGCTGCGAACAATATCAGGGGAAGCAACCCAATCAAGTTTTCTGTAGTGAGGTATGGCAACGTAATGGGATCTAATGGTTCGGTGATACCTTTTTTCATCAACAAAAGAAAAGAAGGTGTATTGCCCATCACGGTTGAGAACATGACCCGCTTCAATATTTCGCTTGAAGGCGGTGTGGACATGGTGCTGCATGCGCTGGAACACGCCTGGGGTGGTGAGTTGTTTGTCCCAAAAATACCTTCGTATAAAATTATGGACGTGGCAAAAGCCATCGGTCCCAATTGCGAGCATAAGATCGTAGGCATCAGGCCCGGTGAAAAAATTCATGAAGAGATGATCACTGCGTCCGACTCCTTTTTTACTTATGACCTCGGTAAATATTATGTGATTGTGCCACAAACGCCGGCCTGGAAGCTAAATGAGTTCATTGATCATTTCAAGGCAAAAAAAGTAGCCGACGGTTTTGCTTATGACTCCGGTACCAATACAGAATGGGAAACCGTGGAGAGTATCCGCAACCTGATCAAACAACACGTTGACCCGGAGTTTACCGTTTAATAAAATCCAAATCACATTTACATGATCCCCTACGGCAGGCAAAATATAACAGAAGAAGACATCAGGATTGTTGTTGAAACGCTGCAATCCGATTATCTCACACAAGGTCCGCGGATCGCGGAGTTCGAAGAAGCTTTCGCGAAATACGTGGGAAGCAAATATGCCGTAGCCGTTGCCAATGGTACGGCTGCTTTACATCTTTGCGCACTGGCGCTGGATGTGAAGCCAGGGCAAAAAGTGATTACCACACCTATTACGTTTGCTGCTTCTGCCAATTGTGTCCGTTACTGTGGTGGCGAAGTTGTGTTTTCCGATATTGATCCCGAAACATACTTATTGGATATTGGCAAAGTTGAAAAACTCTTGCAGGCCTCGCCCAAAGGCAGCTATGCAGGTATAATCCCGGTTGATTTTGCCGGAAGGGCGATCAACCTTGAAGCCTTTCGCAAACTCGCGGATGAATATGGTCTCTGGATCATCGAAGATGCCTGCCATGCACCGGGGGGTTATTTTACAGATACAAAAGGTGTTCAGCAATGGTGTGGGAACGGGAAGTTTGCGGAACTGGCCATATTTTCCTTTCATCCTGTCAAACATATCGCATCAGGGGAGGGCGGCATGATCACTACCAACGACAAAAAGCTTTATGATAAGCTGATGACCCTGCGTACGCATGGTATCACCCGGGATTCAAATATTTACACCAATAATTCCGGGTTTGCTGCGGGAACAGCATCGGATACATATCCGGGATGGTATATGGAGATGCAAACCCTGGGCTACAACTACCGGCTCACCGATTTCCAGGCAGCGCTGGGTAATAGCCAGCTCAAAAGAGCCGATGAAGGTTTGAAACGTCGCAGGGAAATTGCGGCTGTTTATGAAAACGCCTTTCGTGGAAAATCCTTCATCAAGGGACAATCCGGTGTAGTAGAGGGCCATGCCTACCATTTATATATTATAGAAGCGGAGAACCGGCTGGGTTTATACAATTATTTAAGGGAGAAGAAAATCTTTGCACAGATACATTATATACCCTGTCACCTGATGCCTTATTACAGGCAACTTGGATGGAAAGAGGGTAGCATGCCTGCGGCTGAGCAGTATTACAAACATTGTATCAGCCTGCCTATGTTTCCCACACTCACCGATGAAGAGCAGCGTTTCGTCATAGATACCATTCACGCTTTCTATGATGCTTCATGAAAAAATAGGTTTGGGCACTGTTCAGTTCGGCACCAGCTATGGTATTGCCAACAAGATAGGTCAGACTCCGCCTGCTGAAGTGACCAGGATTCTGGATAAAGCTTACGAACTCGGTATTCGCACCATCGACACCGCGTCAGCATATGGCAAATCAGAAGAAGTGTTGGGCAGGAACAGGATGGAACGTTTCAGTGTGGTTTCGAAATTTATGCCGGCTACAGCCTCGCAATCAGTAAGCCAGCAACTGGAACAAACGCTTTCACACCTGCAGGTTTCAACGTTGTATGGTTACCTGGCACACCGGCCAGCCAGTCTTTTAGAAGACACTTCACAATGGAAAGAGCTTGAATCCCTCAAAATGCAGGGAAGGGTGCAGAAGATCGGGTATTCACTGAATGATCCAGGTGAGTTGGAATCACTGCTTAAACTGGAGATGGTTCCTGACCTGGTGCAGACGCCATACAATTATCTGGACCAGCGTTTCAGGCAGTCATTAATCGAATTGAAAAATGCCGGCTGTGAGATCCACACACGATCAGCTTTTTTACAGGGACTTTTTTTCTTGGACACCGCAGCATTAAGTCCTTTTTTCGATGAGGTGAAACCAATCATCGGTGAAGCACAAAAAACTTATGGCGATTCATTGCCGGCGGTTCTATTAAAATATGTACTCAGCCGCGACTTTATCGACCGGGTGATCATGGGTGTGGAGACAGAACAGCAGCTGATCAGCAACTTAGCCAGTATTAACGAGGCTGAAACCATTAAAGATATTCTTCCTAATATATCCGCGTCAATTCTCAACCCATCCTGCTGGCCAAAAAAATAAAGGCCTCTACCATGAGTAAAAAAATGAAACTGGGAATGATCGGGATAAGTGATGGCAATGGGCATCCTTATTCATGGAGCGCGATCTTTAACGGGTACGATCCCGAAAA